>RFQF01000072.1 GCA_009925805.1 Flavobacteriia bacterium
TTGATTTGGCTTTTGCGTAATTTCCTTGCATGTAGGCTATTGCGCCTGCATTGTTAAGGGCTCGATAATCTGAAGGATAACTCAATACCGCAGCGTCGTAAATTTTTCCTTGATCGTTCATATCTTTTACGAGTTTGGAAGCAGTAAAGATCAATTCATCTGCGGACATTGCAGCCGGCGATGCCATTGCTTTTGCACGCAATTCGTCATCTGACAAACCTTGTTCTGTGTAGCTAACAATGATTTCAGTTCGTCGAAGCGCAGGAAATATTTCTTTCTCTAGTTGGGTAAAACCTTTCGATAAAGCATATATGTCGTCTTCTTTTTTATCATTCTTACCTCCCATCGACAAAACGCGCGTGAATAAATCTTTATCCTCTTGTTTGATGGTGGTACTGTTAGCTAAGGCCGTTTGAAATCCAGCCATATCTTCACCTTCAGCCGTAAGCGCATACATGTTGGTATCCAAATATTGCATGAGGTTTGCTTTTTTCATAAGCGAAATAAAAGCGGTGCGTGCAGTTCTAGTACGACGACTCGAAAGCGGATTATTAAACGTTTCTTCGCCGTCTGGGGAAGCAAAACCTTTAACAGCAATGGAATTAATTTTAATTTTCGGGTTCGATTGTACCGTTTGAATCCATGTAATTAAATCAAGCACATCTTTATCTTTCAATTCCGTAGCACGAACCTCATCTTTGCCTCTTAAAAAGTTCATTTGTGCCATAGCCGTTTTAGTTTCAGACCTTGGAATATCCGCCGTTTCCGTTAGCATCATAAATACAGGACGAACCATGAGTGGCGTAATGATGGTGGCATCCGCCAGTTTGGTTGATGGAATAGCTTCCTTTGATTTTTCTTTGGTTCCTTTAAACACTTTCCCTGTGAAACGCAACTCAGAGGCTTCCATCGATGGATCATAAGCTACAATTTCAGTAAATGTGGCTGTTCCTCCGGGCTTGAAAGTTATGGTTTGCCCGTTCCCTGTTGCTTTTTCACCTTGGATCTTCCAAGTAGCCAGTTTTGTATTCCCTAAAGTTGGCGTAATTTCCACGCTTACTTTCTTTTTAATTCCTTTGGGCGGAATATTAACCGTAACAGCAATCGCTACACTGTCACCATGCATTTCCAGAGGATTCGGTGTGGTGGAATAGGATAAATCTTTAAGTTGATCACAACTTGTAAAAAAGAATCCAACGGCTACTCCAAACACCGCAAAAACGTAAGATTTAAAATTCATTGGTTGTTGATTTAATAATTTGCGTGCTAAATTAACAAAAAATGCATTCAAAAAAAAAAAATTACAACACCTCTAAAAGAGGAATCACCACGAAAGGCCGTTTATGCCATTCGGGATGTGGAATGATGAGTTCGTCGGAAACCCATTCAAGTTCATTAAAAAAAAGGATATCGATATCCATCGTGCGATCGCTTTTCGATACGTCCGCTGTCCCTTTGACCCTTCCCATGATTCGTTCTATTTCTTGCGTAGCTCGAAGCAATTCCATCGGATTGAGTAAGGTGGTTATCTTCATGCACACATTACAAAACTCATGGCTTGAAACAAAACCCAGAGGTTCCGAATAATACGGCTGAGAGGTCGCCAGGACAGTGCCAATATTCGTGGAAATCAACGCTTCAGCTTGAGCGAGGTGTTGCTCTCTTGGCCCTAAATTAGACCCTAATGAAAGCACCACAGTATTTAAGGATTCCATCGAAAAGAGGTAAGGAAACGGTCCAAGTCCTCCTTAATATAGTCCAAGCTGGGTTGAAGACTATCGTAATTGGGAGGGCAATCCAGCATCACATTCCCCAAAACGAAACGGTGTACAGAATCTGTGATATGAAAGCGAAAATTATTCGCCACGTTGCCGTAAAGTTTATAAAAGGTACCGAAAATTCGATGCTCGGGATCCAGAAACCGCGAAAAATTGATGCTATCGGCTTTAATTTTATCCTCATCCACTAAATCGTTGGAAAAATTGATTAATCGATTTAGGGAATCACGAGAAGGGAACACAAATGAAAACAACTCTAACCGCCCATTAAACGGACCCAGTTCAATAATTTGTCGCGCGTTAAATGGTGTAATTAATCGCTGATTAAAATAGAAAAACGCCCTTGATTGATTGTACGCACTGGCACCCACCGAATAATAAGAGTTTAAGTCAAATCGGTAGGAAAAACAAGGGTGTTTTACCGAGGTGTTGGTGTAAGAGTGTTCAGGAAAGTTCGGCCGAAGGTAGGTCTTAGGCTTTGGAACGGGTGCTTTTTCTTTGCAAGCGGAAAGCCCCAAAAAAACGGCAACGAAAAGCCCGGCTATTCCTCCAATGATACTTCTTGAACTTTTATCCATTTAATTCTACGTTTATCCGATGCTATCACCGTAAGTTTCCATGCGCCATGGATAATGAACTCACGATTTTTTAAAATTCTACCCGCTTTTTCCATCATGAATCCACCCAAAGTTTCTGCATCGCCGCGTTCCTGTTCGAACCCTTCCTCTTCGATATCCAGCACTTTGTAAAAATCTTTCAGCGATGTTCTTCCCGAAAAAGAGTAACCGTCATCGAGTTTTTGAAACTCTACCTGATCCTCATCAAATTCATCGGTAATATCTCCCACGATTTCCTCGAGAATATCCTCCAATGTAATGATACCTCCTGCTCCACCGTATTCATCTACAACGACCGCCATGTGCATTTTCATCGTTCGAAACTCTTGCAGTAAATCATCGATTTTCTTGTTCTCGGGGATAAAATAAGGCTTCCTCAACAGGTCGTGCCATGCGAAATCTTGGGGTTGATGGAAGTGAGGTAATAAATCCTTGATGTACAGAATTCCAATGATTTCATCTGCTTTTTCTTGAAAAACGGGAATTCTTGAAAATCCCGCCTCTAACACAAAATGCATCACCTCGATAAAATCCACCTCTGCATCTAATGCTGCTACTTCCACCCGGGGAGTCATGATCTGCACGGCCTCGGTTTTTCCAAATTTTACTATGCCCTCTAACAATTTCTGTTCCTCGTTGTCGGAAGTTTCATTGGACGTTAATGCAATCGCATACTCCAAATCATCGGATGAAATGTTGATATTTTTTTTTCCGATTTTCCCGATAAAGGTAGTGCCGTTAACGAGCAAGGACTTCAACCAAGAAATTGGAGGCATTTTTCGAATGAATTCAATCGGTAACGCCATAAAACGCGCCACTTTGAGTGCATTGTTGGCCCCGTAGATTTTCGGGATAACTTCTCCTGTTATCAAGATGAGCAAGGTTATTCCAAAAATTTCAACCAACAACTTGGATAATTCACTGTATCCTTCCATCATTTTGTTCAGGATAAGCGTGGAAAGAATCACAATTCCCACATTGACAAAATTGATGGAAATGAGCAAAAGGGCAATCAATTCACGCGGTTTGGATATCAACGAAACAATGGCTTTTGCACCTTTACTTTGCTCATTCTTCAGCTGTTCTTTTTCCTCGGGACGTAGGGAGAAAAAAGCCGACTCCGAACTGGTTGTAATGGCGGCAAGTAATAAAAGCAAGAGTATGATTACTAAATAAATGGTTTCGGTGCTGGACCAGACAATGTTCAGCATAAGAAAACCTAAGGGTTCGGAAGGGTCAGGCATATTCGTTTAAAAAGGAAGGGTGTCTTCGTCGTTTTCGACCAACGTCTCGGGTAATCCGGTGGAGGTGTGCTTCATCTGCGAATAGGGAGCTGAGGTTAACGGCTTTTGTTCCGGTTTTGACAGTAAAATCAGTTCCTCCGCCACAATTTCCGTCGAAGTTCTAGAAATACCGTCTCGGTCTTGGTAACTGCGTTTTTTCAGTTTTCCTTCCACATAAACCCTTGCGCCTTTGGAAAGGATTTTTTCTGCTACCAAGGCTAACCCCCGCCACGCAACCACCTCATGCCAGTCGGTTATTTCCCTGCGTTCCCCGGTGGTTGAGTCCAAAAAGGATTCCGAAGTAGCTAGCGAAAAACTGGCCAACACTCCTCCGTTCTCAAAATGCCTTACCTCAGGGTCTTTTCCTAAGTTTCCGACTAATATCACTTTGTTAACGCTTTGATTCACGGGTAATTGATCGAACTAATATACTATTTTTTTTTCTTGGTGGGTCTTTTACCCGATTTTTCCGGTTGGTTCGCGGCAATGGATAAACATTCTTCCAACGATAACAACTCAGGGACTGAACCTTTCGGAAGCTTGAAATTATCTTTCCCGATTTTCAAGTACGCCCCGTACCTTCCATTGAGCAATACTACATCTTTTCGTTCATCGAAGGTTTTAATGGTTTTATTGGCTTCTACCTCGTTTTTCGCTTCAATGAGCTCAATAGCCCGTTCCATGGTCAATTCCATGATTTCGTCTTCCTTTGGAATGGAAGCGTATGTTTTTCCATGCTGTACATAAGGCCCGAACTTTCCTATGTTTGCTTTTACCTCTTGCTCATCATATTTCCCCAATATCCTGGGCAATTTAAATAATGCTAACGCTTCGTCCAAGGTAATTGTCTGAATGGATTGTGCTTTCAACAACGAGGCAAACCGCGGTTTCTCGCCATCTTCTTGCTCGTTGCCAATTTGTACCATAGCGCCAAATTTACCCATGCGAGCAATTACTTTTCGTCCGGATACAGGATCCTTCCCTAATTCACGCTCCCCCGTTACGCGTTCACTCTGCTCCAACGTTTGTTCAACCGTCGCATGAAACCCTTGATAAAATTCACGAAGCATGGTTTCCCACGCCAAATTTCCTTGAGCTACCTCGTCGAAAGAAGCCTCTACTTGAGCCGTAAAATGGTAATCCATGATCGTTTCAAATTGCTGTTCGAGAAATTGAGTCACCAACACGCCAATGTCGGTAGGTACGAGTCGGTTCTTATCGCCTCCCACGTTTTCCGTTAAGATGGCTTTGGAACTTCCCCCTTTCTCCCAAATAAGTTGAACATACTTTCGCTCGACGCCTTCCTGTTCATTTTTGGCTACATAACCGCGTTTTTGTACTGTAGAAATCGTGGGAGCATAGGTGGACGGTCTACCTATTCCTAATTCCTCCATTTTTTTCACCAAACTGGCTTCGGAATATCGAGCAGGTCCTCGAGAAAAGCGTTGCGTGGAGGTTAATTCTTGGAGTTCCAATTTGTCACCAACCGCCACTGCCGGCAAACGCCCCTGCGCTTCATCATCGTCACTTGGAGCGAGGACATCATAGACCTTTAAAAATCCTTCAAACTTTACTACCTCTCCTTTTGCAATGAATTCAGCCTTTTGGTTAGCTATCGAAATATATACGGTTGTTTTTTCCAGTTGCGCAGCCGTCATTTGACTTGCCAAGGTACGCTTGCGAATTAACTCGTAAAGCCGCTGCTCTTCGCGTACGGAAGAAACCTCGGTCGCAGAAAAATTCGTAGGTCGAATGGCTTCATGCGCCTCCTGTGCATTCGCTGATTTGGTGCGGTATTGGGTTGGGTTGGAATAGGGTTCCCCAAAAGCTGCCTTGATATACTGTTCTGCTTGATCAATGGCCGTTTGCGACAAATTCGTAGCATCCGTACGCATGTAGGTGATGTGCCCTGCTTCATAGAGTTTTTGAGCAATGGACATAGTCCGAGCTACAGGAAAACCCAAGCGAACAGAAGCCTCCTGCTGAAGGCTCGAGGTAGTGAAAGGAGCCGAAGGCGTGCGTTTGAGGGGTTTTACTTCCACCGATGCTACGGTTAGTTCAGGAATTCCTAATGCATTAACGAATGCCGCGGCCTGGCTTTCTTCCGCAAAATTATCGGCCAATTCAGCTTTGAAGGTGCCGCTCGCCGAGGATAATACCGCCGAAGTTTTAAAGGAACTCTCGGATTGAAAAGCCTTGATTTCTTCCTCTCGGTCAACAATTAAGCGAACTGCAACCGATTGTACCCTGCCGGCCGATAGGCTCGGACGAACCTTCCTCCACAATACCGGAGAAAGTTCGAAACCCACGATGCGATCTAATACACGACGCGCTTGTTGGGCATTCACCAAATCCAAGTCAATTTCACGCGGGTTGTTAATTGCTTTTAAAATCGCCTCTTTCGTAATTTCATTGAAGGTGATGCGTTTTGTTTTTTCCGGATTCAGTCCCAAGGTTTCCATCAAGTGCCAAGAAATCGCTTCTCCTTCGCGGTCCTCATCGGTGGCGAGCCATACGTGCTCAGCCGATGAAGCAAGTTTTTTTAATTCCGTCACCAATTGACGCTTGTCGGAGGAAATTTCATAGTTCGGTTTAAAATCGTTGTCCAGGTCGATCGAAAGTCCTTTTTTGGGCAAATCGCGCACGTGACCGTTACTCGATCGCACTTTAAAATCCGAGCCCAAGTAACCTTCAATCGTTTTTGCTTTTGCAGGGGACTCAACAATTACTAGATTTTTTGACATTCCGAAGTTTTGACAAAAATAAAATTAAAACCTTGCAAAAATTTGATTCGTTGAACTTAAATTTTCGCACCCCACGTCTTAACCTATGGTTAATATTTTTTAGGAAATCTTACAGCATGACAATTTGACATAAACCAATTTAAGTGTACCTTTGTCACGTGCAACATTTAACTTCCCAAGAACCGTTAGAAGAATTTCGTCAAGGAGAGGCGTTGATGCTTTCTCAGGAGGCCACAGCCAGTGACACCAAAAAACTCTATTTAGAAAGCTACGGATGTCAAATGAATTTTTCTGACAGTGAAGTTGTGGCTTCCATCCTTGTCTCTGACGGTTATACTACAACGCGCAATATCGAAGACGCTGACTTGGTGTTGCTTAACACCTGTTCCATCCGCGACAATGCTGAACAACGGATTCGGAAACGTTTGACTGAATTTAAATCGCTAAAAAAACAAAACCCTGATTTAGTCGTAGGGATTTTAGGATGTATGGCGGAAAGGTTGAAGAAAAACCTACTGGAAGAAGAACATCTGGTGGATTTGGTGGCCGGGCCGGACGCTTACCGAGACCTTCCAAACCTGCTGAACGAGGTTGGAACCGGGCAACGTGCCGTGAATGTACTTCTCTCACGGGAAGAAACCTATGCAGATATTCATCCCGTACGGTTGGACCAAGGCGGCATTTCCGCTTTCGTTACGATAATGCGTGGATGTGACAACATGTGTTCCTTCTGCGTGGTGCCCTTCACCCGCGGTCGTGAACGCTCGCGCAACCCCCAAACGATCGTGGAGGAATGCCGGAACTTAGTGAATCAAGGATATCGTGAAGTGACTTTGTTGGGGCAAAATGTCGACAGTTATCGTTGGAATGTTAATTCGAAAGGGGAAATTTTGAATGAAAACGAAATCACGGTGAATTTTGCTCAGTTATTAATTAGTGTGGCGAAGGTGTCGCCGGAACTTCGCGTTCGATTCAGCACCTCCCATCCAAAAGATATGACCGATGAAGTACTTGAAGCCATACGAGATTATCCTAATATTTGTAAGTATATCCATCTGCCGGTACAATCTGGGAACAGTGACGTTCTTTACCGTATGAATCGTGGTTATACCCGTGCGTGGTATTTAAACCGGATAGCCGCCATTCGAAGGATAATCCCGAATTGTGCTATTTCAACCGATATCATTGCTGGATTTTGTGGTGAAACCGAAGAAGAACATCAAGAAACCCTATCCCTCATGCGGGAAGTTGGCTTTGATTATGCCTATATGTTCAAGTATTCCGAAAGACCAAAAACCTTAGCGGAACGAAAGTTCGAGGATGATGTTCCGGATTCCATAAAAGGTCGTCGCTTAACGGAAATCATTGAGCTTCAAACCGCTTGTAGTTTGCGGCAAAATCAACAACAAATCGGACAAATTCAGGAAATCTTAGTCGAAGGACCATCACGAAGATCCCAAGAACAGTATTGTGGAAGAAACTCCCAAAACAACGTGGTGGTATTCGATCGCAAAGAGGTTGTTAAAGGACAATATGTGCACGTGAAAATTCTCGACTGCACTTCGGCGACCTTGCTTGGGGAATTGGTCCATTTCGAAAATAGTGCGCTTGAATCATGAATTTACAGCAGATTAAACAACGATTTTCCATTGTTGGAAATACTCCGGGCCTGAATCGAGCCCTTGAAATTTCGGCACAGGTGGCCCCAACGGATTTAGCGGTATTGGTTACCGGAGAAAGCGGAACAGGAAAAGAGATCATTCCGCAAGTGATTCATCAACTGAGCAGCAGAAAACACAAAGAATACATCGCTGTAAATTGCGGTGCCATCCCAGAAGGAACGATCGATTCAGAACTTTTTGGTCATGAAAAGGGATCCTTTACGGGTGCCGCTGGAAGTCGTCAGGGCTATTTTGAAGTCGCAAATGGAGGCACCATTTTCTTAGATGAAGTTGCCGAACTACCCATGCAAACCCAAGTGCGCTTGTTACGGGTTTTAGAAACCGGAGAATATTTACGCGTTGGTGCCTCAAAATCCCAAAAAACGAACGTGCGTGTGGTAGCAGCCACCAATGAGAATATGCAACAAGCCATCGAAAAAGGAAAATTTCGTGAAGATTTGTTTTATCGACTGAACACCATTCCCATTACGTTACCCGCTTTGCGGGAAAGAGGCGAAGATATCCACCTGCTTTTTCGAAAATTTGCCAGTGATTTCGCCGAAAAATACCGAATGCCCGCCATTAAGCTTGATGAGGAAGGAATCAAGGTGTTGAATGCCTATCCGTGGCCCGGTAATATTCGTCAATTGAAGAACCTCGTGGAGCAACTGAGCATTATTGAGACCGAGCGGAACATTAACGGACTCTTATTAAAAAATTATCTTCCTGAAATTGCCGCACCGGGAGCGTTGATGGTCCATGCTTCGAGTCAGGAATCGATCTCCGAACGTGAACTCATGTATAAGTTTCTTTTCGATATGAAGCGTGACTTGAGCGATTTGAAGAAATTGGTGCTCGAAATATTGACGCAAAGCGCAGGAATAGAACTCAATCCGGATCAAAATATACTTGTGAATAAATTATACGAGGATTTCGCAACGGAAATTCCTTCAAAAGTTATTCCTGCTGCATTGATGCCTCCCAAAGCAGCAACGATAGAAGCCCAAGAAGAACTGTATACGCTCCATGAGGACCTTGAAGAATCCCTTTCCCTGGAAGACCGTCAACGAGAACTCATTCATAAAGCCCTTGAGAAACACCGTGGGAAACGCAAACATGCCGCTAAGGAACTTGGAATTTCTGAAAGGACGTTGTATCGAAAAATAAAAGAATTCAACCTGAGCGAGTGAGAATTTTATACTTTGTAGTATTGTTGCTCCTGGTAACGGGTTGTTGGCCAAGTAAAATTGGCTTTCGAGATACCGGGGGAATGCCCGTTGAATGGGAAAAATTCTACCTGCAAACGTTGCGGGTAAACGCGCCTACGTGCCCTTTGAGCTACGCAGCCACCCTTTCCGAAAGCTTGAAAGACGGCATTCAAAATAATACCCGACTTCTTATTTCTTCGAATATCAAGGATGCACAAGTACAACTCTCGGGAGAAATCACCAATTATTCGGTGAATCCAATTGCCCTGCAAAACGGAGATAATGCAGCGAAAAATCGGTTAACGGTAAGTATTGCTTTCGAAGGAAATATCACGGCTCCGAAAATAGACACATGGAAATTCGTTGTTACACGATTTGCCGATTTTGATGCAAGCGCTAATTTTGCTACTGTTGAAAGCCAACTTTTAACCCAAGTGAATGAGCAAGTGGTGCAAGATGTTATCAATAAAATAATGAGTAACTGGTGATTTGGAATAAACACAATATCAATAATTTGCTCCTTAATCCGACTATAATATCCTCGGACGA
>RFQF01000073.1 GCA_009925805.1 Flavobacteriia bacterium
ACACATCATTAGAATTGTGGTGCACCCGCGCGATCCAAACACAGTTTGGGTAGGTGTTGTTGGACATTTGTTTGGACCCAACCCCGAGCGTGGTGTTTATAAAACCACCGATGGCGGTAAAAACTGGACGAAAATGGGATTGGAAAAATCCGACCGAATCGCCTCGATTCAGGTGAATCCAAAAAATCCAAACGAGGTGTTCGTTGGTGTGTTGGGTGCCTTGTGGGGACCGAGCAACGAGCGTGGTGTGTATAAAACCATGGATGGTGGAAAAACCTGGACCAACGTGCTTTTTGTTGACAATACCACAGGATGCTCTGAATTGGTCATGGATCCCAGCAATCCTAACATTTTATATGCGGCGTTTTGGGAATTTCGAAGAACTGCGTATTCCTTCAACTCCGGGGGCCTAAACAGTGCCCTGTATAAAAGTGAAGACGGAGGAACGACTTGGAAAAAACTGGAAAACGGAATTCCTGCAGGAAAAAAAGGCCGTATCGCCATCGCCATCGCCCCATCGAATCCCAACTTGCTGTATGCCGTCATTGAAGCCGAAAAAAAGGAGCAAAAAGGGCTCTATCGATCGGAAGATGCAGGAAAAACATGGACCTATCTCAACGGTGATTTTGCCCTTACGGTTCGCCCGTTCTACTTTTCAAGAATTGTCGTGCATCCCAAGGACCCCAACATTCTGTACAAAGCCGGATTATCGGGTTCCAAAAGCCGCGACGGCGGAAAGACCTTTGAAAATATGGGCTCCATGCACTCGGATATCCATGACATTGCTATGGACGCGAATGATCCGGATAAAGTGTTCGTGGCCACCGATGGTGGGCTTTACCGTTCCATGAACGGCGGTTCAAGTTTAGAAATTATCGAGAACCTGCCCCTGAGCCAATTCTATCATGTCAGCATCGACAACCGAAATCCATATTATGTTTACGGAGGTCTGCAGGACAACAATTCCTGGTTTGGGCCATCCGCCAGCCCTGGAGGTGTAGAAGCACGGGATTGGGAGTTGGTAGGACAAGGGGATGGATTCCGGGTTTATCCTCACCCGACTAATCCAAAGATTGTGTATTCAGAAATGCAGGGTGCAGAGGCCATTTGGCGCTTTGACGTTGAAAAGCAACAGCTAAAAACCGTGAAACCTTATGCCCTCGAAGGCGACCCCAAACTTCGTTTCAATTGGAATGCATCACTCACCACCAGCCAACACGCACCTGACCGCTTGTATGTGGGTAGTCAATTTGTGCACTTGTCTAACGATCGGGGGGATACTTGGGTTAAAATTTCTCCCGATTTAACCACCAACGACCTTAGCAAACAACTGCAGGAAGGTTCAGGAGGATTATCCGCCGATAATTCAGGGGCAGAAAATCATTGTACGGTTTTCACCATTGCCGAATCTCCATTAGACGAAAAAGTGCTGTGGATTGGAACGGATGATGGCAATGTGCAACTGACGAAAGACGGTGGAAAAACCTGGGAAAATTTAAGCAAGAACTTTCCTGGACTGCCCGCCAATACCTGGTGTTATCACATCGAGGCCAGCGTGCATGGTCTAGGAATAGCCTATGCCGTTTTTGATGGGCATACAAAAAACGATTACGCTCCGTATGTGTATAAAACCGAAGATTTTGGCAAAACCTGGAAATCCATCAGCACTCCGGAAATAAGCACCTTTGTGCGGAATATACAAGAAGACTACGTCAACAAAAACTTGTTGTATCTTGGCGCCGAAAACGGCTTGTACATCACGTTAAATGGTGGCGCATCATGGTCGCCGTTCACGAATAATTTCCCCAAAGTAGCCGTGCATTATTTAGCATTGCATCCTACAAAACACGCCTTGGTCGCCGCTACCCACGGTCGCGGCATCATCATTCTTGATGACATTCGACCGCTCCGAAACATCCACCAAGACCAACTCAATCAAAACCTAACTTTTTTTGAAACAGACGTGTTTGTACTGCCCGAAAAAAGCAATTTTGGTGGGACAGCGTCGAACAATCAATTTGTGGGGGAAAACCCGGGCAGCAGCGCCAAAATCAGTTATTTCCTTCCTAAAAGGCATACCTTCGGAAAAATGACCGGGGAAATTACTACACCTGAAGGTCAGTTGGTCTCGAAGTTGGATGTTGGAAAAAACAAAGGCATCAACATCATCGATTGGGGCTTTAATGCACTGGCGCCTAAAACCGCGAAAGGCAAGAATTTTTCCTTGGCTCCTGCTCCTTCGGTGAAGGCTGGAAAATATTTGGTTAAGATTACCAAAGGAAACGAAGTATTCGAGAAAGCGATTGAAGTTTGCTACGATTCCACCTCGAGCTTTACGGCCGCAGACCGGAGCAAACAACAAGCAACTACGCAACGCCTTTTCGGGATGATTCAAGATTTAGCCTACCTTGTTTATCAAATCGACCAGTGGGATGCGAAAGTTGCGGAGTATCAAAGTAACAATCCGAAACCGAACAAAACGGTTGACGCCTTAAGCAAGGAACTCAGCGCCCTTCGAAATAAGTTGGTAGTGACCACCGGTGATAATTACGTAGGTACTGCTGAGCCCCAATTGCGGGAAAAAATCAATGAGATTTACGCGACCATTTCGTCCTATTATGGTGCTCCTTCCGAATCCGAATTGGCGAATATCAATGGCTTGAACAATCAATTGTTGGCAGGACAAAAAGCGTTTAAGCTACTTCTTGAAACAAAAATTAAAGCGTTTGCCGCAACCTTGGAAAAAACACCCGCCATACCTCAACCTGTGGTGCTATCCTTGGAAGAATTTTTGAAGCAATAACAAGGCTCAATAATCTTTAGTTCACAAAAAATCCCTCCGAGGAGGGATTTATACTTCGTTTGAATGATTCCATTAAATTTCAGTTACAACACCGTTCTTTTCCATGAGTTTACGAAGGTTGATTAAGGCATAACGCATTCTACCTAACGCCGTGTTAATACTGATGCCCTCATCTTCGGCGATTTCTTTGAAGGATAAATCTTGAAAAATACGCATGTATAAAATCGTCCGCTGATTTTCAGGAAGCAACTCCATGAATTCAAGCACTTGACCTTCTAATTCCTTTTTACATTGTTGTTCCAGGGCATTCAGTTCATTGGTGGATAGTCGATTAAACACCGAATATTCTTCATTTCCCGAGCGTGTTTCCGAAAGTAATCGAATTTTTTTCGTCCGACGGAAGTTGTCGATTATGTGGTTGTGTGCAATGCGCAATACCCAGGGTAAGAATTTTCCTTCTTCGTTGTACGATCCCGACTTCATGGTGGTAACTACCTTCACAAAAGTATCTTGAAAATAATCCAAGGCTAAGTCGCGGTCATGGATTTTAGAACAAATGAACCGATACACTCGATCTTTGTGGCGGTTGACCAGAATTTCAAATGCTTTCTCATTTCCTCGGATGTACAACTTGACCAAGGCTTGGTCTTCTAACGACGATAACAACATAATTTACTATTTATCCAGATTTGGGGTTAAGTAAACGTGTTGTGTATAGGCGTGTTGTTTTTAAGAATTAACGTAAAAGTAAAGTTTTCTTGCCCAACTTGGTGCTCTTTTAACTTTTACCTACTTTCATCGAATATTTTTAGGGTTATGTCGAACAAAGCGTTTGGAATTGGATTATTGACCTTGATCGGTTTTCCCGTTTTCGGATTTTTGCTGCGCTACGGATTGGACCTCACCAAACTGCCCGATTTTCTGCAAATGCAGCAATTTCAAGCAATTCCCATAGGCTACGGGGGGATGTTCGGTTTTATCTATGCCTTTATCGCCCTTCCTTTGATGCAGGCACCTGTGTTTGATGGCCTGAGCTACCGCATGGAAACCCTCATAGGGCAGCTTAAATTGACATTCCTCGGGGGGATTTTCCTTTCGGTGTGCGCCGGGGTTGGCGAGGAACTTTTTTTTCGAGCAGCACTTCAACCCTCCTTGGGTGTATGGCTAAGCTCTGTGATTTTTGTGGCGATCCACGGATATTTGAATCCATGGAACTGGAGATTCAGTTTGTACGGGCTGATTATTTTACCCTTCATTGTATTGCTTTCCTACGGCTTTGAATTCTTCGGTCTTTGGTTCGCCATTGCGGCACATTTTGCCTACGATGCCGTGCTTTTTACGGCCATTGTCATGGAAAACCGCGCGAAAAAGACCAAGCACGAAAGCCGCAAAATCGCTACCTTTGAGGGGTGAAGCGGTTTCAAACACCTTTTTTTATAGGGTATCTTTTGTTCTTCCTAATCGGCAGTTTCATGCTGTTCACTTCGGATAAAATTACCCTCCAGCTTAATACCAATGCGCTGCATACTATCTTCTTAGATGCCACCATGCCCTACATTACCTGGATGGGCGACGGGCTTTTCGCCATCCTTGTAGCTGTTGTGATTTTACTGTTTTTCCACCGACGACTCGGAAGCTTGTTGTTAATTGGTTATGCGGGGTCGGCCCTGTTGGCCCAAGGTGCGAAGCGGCTCCTGTTTCCCGAGGCCATGCGGCCTTATTTCTTCTTAAAATACCACCCATCCTTTCATAAAATTCCCCACTTTTTATACTACGAATTTCACAGTTTCCCTTCCGGTCACACTACGACCGCCTTTGCGATGGCCACGGTATTGGCTTGGCATTGTACGCCATCCTGCTGGAAGCAATCGGCGCTCTTAATGCTGGCTTGCTTGGTGGGATTTTCACGTACCTATCTCTCCCAGCATTTCTTGGTCGATGTGCTTGCTGGGTCCATGTTGGGCGTATCTTGCGGGCTGATGCTCGTGGTCTTTTGGCCCCAACACTGGCTTTCAAAACAAACCCCTTTAGTACGCCTATGAACCTCAAAACGCTTGGCTCAATTGTAGGCATTTGCTTGATTTTGTTTGTACCCTTTTTGGGGTACGTGCATCTCTTCGATTGGGACGAGATCAACTTTGCAGAATGTGCCCGAGAAATGCTCGAAAGCGGTAATTTTTCGACCGTAACGATCGATTACGAGCCGTTTTGGGAGAAACCCCCGCTGTTCATTTGGATGCAAGCCCTTTCCATGAAATGCTTTGGTGTCCATGCCTTCGGGGCGCGTTTTCCCAATGTACTCGCCGCCATCGCTACGCTGCTTTCCATTCTTTACCACGGCACAAAGCACCAAAACCGCAAATTTGCCCTTTGGTGGGCCGCTTTTTATTTGGGCTCGTTTTTACCCAACCTTTATTTTCATTCGGGCATTATCGATCCTTGGTTCAATCTTTTTATCCTCAACGCCATCGCTTTTTACTTTTCAGGAAATACCCACCGCAACCACCTCCATTGGTTACTATGCGGCATCTTTGCCGGTTTGGCGGTAATGACCAAAGGTCCCGTGGCGCTCATCCTCGTAGGCGGAAGCGTGTTTTTCTACCATTTGATTACCCGATTCAAGAGTTTTCCTTCCCTCAAAGCGCTCGTGCTTGTCCTATTCAGCACGCTTGTCATTAGTTTATGTTGGTTTTTCATGCTTTGGGTTACCGGAAACACCGCCATTATTGAACAATTCTTGGCCTACCAGGTGCGCTTGTTTCAAACCCAAGATGCCGGACACGGAGGCCCGATCTATTACCACTGGGTGGTGCTGCTTTTGGGTTGCTTTCCCGCCTCCTTTTTCGCCTTAAGCTCTCTTTTCAAAAAAACAACCTATGCCAAACGTTTCAGTATCCTGATCCTCATATCCGGACTGCTCACCTTGGTGTTGTTTTCCATCGTGCAAACGAAAATCATTCATTATTCCTCCTTTTGTTATTTTTTCTTATGTTATTTTGCCGCGTTGGCCGTCGCGCAAGAAAAACCAAAACTGTCGCGCACGGTTCTTTTCGCAGGTGTTTATCTGGGAGCGATTGCAATGTTGGTGGGCGTCCTGGTATACCTGCAGACGTACGGACCAGGGATCGAAAAAGTGCTGACGATCCAGGATCCATTTGCCCTGCAAAACCTGAAAGCGTATACGCAATGGCGCTGGTACGACTTCACCGTGGTGGTGCTTTGGCTGGGCGCCGTTATAGTTTCTTTCTACTATGCTTGGAAAAAACGCTTGACCCATGCGGTGGGGGTCTTGTTGCTCGGTATCGCGCTTGGCAACGTGGCCTTAAAACCCACCCTATTGCCCCACATCGAACAGTATACCCAAGGAGCGGCTATCGCATTTTATGAAAAACACCGCGACCAAAATGTGTACCTCATTACCTTGGGCTATAAATCGTATGCGCACTTGTTTTACGGGAAGATAAAACCGCATACCAACCCCTTGCGCTACAACGAAGCATGGGTATGCGCAGATTCCACGGATTTGCCTGCCTTTTATGTGGCACGATACCCTTCGCAGGAACGGTATTTACAAGCCTATCCGAACTTAAAAATGTTGTACATGAAGCATGGTTTTGTTTTTCTCGCTCAAAAAAAGAACTTAAGTTTGAAGTCCCAAAAGAAATAACCCTATGCCCCAGATTTCAGAAAAAGCACAAATCGTTCCTGCTTCACCTATTCGTAAGTTGGTGCCTTTTGCCGAGGCCGCCAAAAAAGCGGGAAAAACCGTCTATCATTTAAATATTGGGCAACCCGATATTCAAACGCCTGAGGCTGCTTTAAACGCCATCCATCATTTTGATGACAAGGTCCTTGAATACAGTCACTCGGCGGGAATCGAAAGTTATCGTGTGAAGCTATCCGCATCGTACAAAACCCAAGGGATTCCTGTAGAGGTAGAAGACATCCTAATCACGACCGGAGGATCTGAAGCCTTGATTTTTGCAATGTTGTGCACCTGTAATCCGGGGGACGAAGTGATTATTCCGGAACCTTTTTATGCCAATTACAACAGTTTTGCGGTAACGGCGGGCGTTCGGGTGGTTCCTGTAACTTCGAGCATAGAAAATGGCTTTGCCCTACCTGCCATGGAGGAAATTGAAGCCAAAATAACACCGCGTACCAAAGGCATTGTGATATGCAATCCGGGCAATCCCACCGGATATTTATACGCCAAAGAAGAATTGGAAGCCTTGGCAGCGATTGTAAAAAAGCATGACTTGTTCTTGTATGCCGACGAGGTGTACCGTGAATTTTGCTATGACGGTGCGCAACCGCATTCCGTATTAAATTTACCTGGGCTGGAAGAACATGTATTGATGATCGATTCCGTTTCGAAACGTTATTCCATGTGCGGCGCACGCATTGGTGCGTTGGTCAGCAAGAACAAAGCAGTGATGGCCGCGGCCCTTAAATTTGGCCAAGCACGCCTTTCTCCCCCCACCATTGACCAAGTTGCTGCAGAGGCGGCCCTTTCTACACCTCAGTCCTATTTTAATGAAGTAGTAGACGAATACGTAGCCCGTAGAAACATCATGGTGGACGGCTTAAACGCCATACCTGGTGTATTTTGTCCGAAACCTAAAGGCGCCTTTTATTGCGTGGCGCGATTCCCGGTGGACGATGCCGAAAAATTCTGTCAATGGTTGTTAGCGTCGTTTTCTTTTGAAGGACAAACCGTTATGATGGCGCCTGCCAACGGGTTCTACGCTACCCCGGGAGCAGGGAAAAATGAGGCGCGTATTGCATATGTATTGCATCAAGATGCATTGCGAAAGGCGGTTGATTGCTTGCGCGTAGCCTTAGAAGAATATCCAGGGACGATCCGATGAATACCGTAGTCGAATATATCCAGGCGATTGAGGAAGGTCCGAGGAAAGCATTATTCCTCCAAATGAGGGACGTAATCCTCGATAACCTTCCAAAAGGATTTGAAGAGGAAATGAATTACGGCATGATTGGCTATGTGGTGCCGCATTCCTTGTATCCGAAGGGCTATCATTGTTCTCCAGAATTGCCATTACCCTTTGTGAATTTGGTGATCCGAAAAGACATTATCACCTTTTACCACATGGGCCTCTATGCGGACCCAACGATGCTTTCGTGGTTTGAGAAGGAATATATTGAAGCAACGGGTAAAAAACCCGACATGGGGAAAAGTTGTATTCGGTTTAAGAAGACCACACCGATTCCGTTTACTTTGATCGGCGAACTCATGCAAAAAATTTCTCCTGAACAATGGATTGAGCGCTATGAGGCGGCGTTACAACACAAATCGTATATTCGTACATGCGCAACAAACCTTCTCCAATACACCCGATTTGGTTGTATAAGCGCAAGATTGTAGCGTGTATAAGCTAGTTATCGTTCAGTCTAAAAAAAACAAATTCAAAACTAACTCAAGTTATTTTTACTACATTCGAAAATAAAAAATGATTCAACGAATTTATATTGATACCTCTGTTGTTGGTGGTTACTTTGACGAAGAATTCAAAGAAGCGACAAATATGTTATTTAAGCGACTTGAAAACAGAGAAGTAAAATTTGTGGTTTCTGACTTATTAGATCTTGAATTGTTAAATGCTCCAGCTCATGTTAAAGAGTTGCTATTTAATTTTCCCCCAGAATATTTTGAACGAGTTGAGTTAACCGATGAGACTATACAATTGGCAGATACCTATATCGAAGAAAAAGTAGTAGGAAAAACCAGTATTGAAGATTGCAGACACATAGCCTTGGCGACAATTTACAAAGTTGATGTTTTAGCAAGTTGGAACTTTAAACACATTGTAAACCTTGATAAAATAAAAGGGTACAATTCTATAAACCTTAGACTTGGTTATACAATGATTGAAATTAGAAGTCCAAAAGATTTAGTAAAATATGGAGACGAATAAAAAGGAAAAAACATTTGACGCTGTAATGATGATGCGTGAAATAAGAGATAAAATTAGCCAGGAAACTCAAAATATGACCTTTGAGCAATTAAAGGATTATATTAAGAATAAGCTCGCTGAAAAAAAAACAAAACTTATTGGCCAGAAATAAAAGACCGAAACGATAACAACGTGTAAGCAATATCCCGAATCGTTCCTCTCGGGACATCGCCTACACGCCGACCGTTATGCACAATAAACCAGAGTAACTATAATGAAATTAAACCTGATT
This sequence comes from Flavobacteriia bacterium, assembly GCA_009925805.1. Classification (GTDB taxonomy): domain Bacteria; phylum Bacteroidota; class Bacteroidia; order Flavobacteriales_D; family Crocinitomicaceae; genus UBA952. The sequence continues at coordinate 9,011 of RFQF01000073.1, forward strand.
GTCATATTATTAATTCATTGCGGAATATCGAATGCCCAAAAAGCCAATGGGATTCAATTTCTAGTAAATCCATATATGCAAGATTTTGGGAATCTTGAAAAAAGATATACAACCGTTGATTGCGAAACTGTTTTTTCAAAACATAAAAAATATCCTACATACGAATTTGGCATACTTTATCATCATGATTTCAATAGTAAGTGGGGATGGGGTGTTGGCTCGACTTATAAATTTGCAAAATTTAATTCAGAATATAAATTCACTGTCTATCAGCAACCAGATCATGTTATGTACGAGTATAAGACTACTTCGTCGGTTTATTACGCCAATGTCAAATTTCAAGCATCCTATCATTTAACCAAGAGGTTATTCATTAATACATTTGTAAATTTTGAATTACCCTTAGTAGAGAACATAAATTCAACACCTGATTATGGCATCCAGTTTAACGTGACAAACCATTACATTACTCCAGAAGGAATGGTAAGTGAACCTATTCAATCTAACAAGATTGACATTGATCATAGTGGGTACGATACACATCTAAATATCACTCCTGAAATGAACCTACAATATGAAGTCTATAAAGGATTGAGAATTTGTGCTGGATTCAGATATAAATTTTGGAGGTCAAAGTATCCTATTTTAAAAGTCCAAGTTGACGGCTTTACTGGGCCAGAAAACTATAACAATCAAGGCATCACCTACTTGTCAGAAGTTAATAATAAAGATTTTAGTAT
>RFQF01000074.1 GCA_009925805.1 Flavobacteriia bacterium
TAGGATTAACCCTCGCGCCGAATCCGTCACATCTAGAGGCGGTAAACACGGTGGTTGAAGGAATAGCGCGTGCCAAAATAGACCATGTGCTCTATTCCGAAGATAAAATTTGTCCTGTGTTGATTCATGGAGACGCCGCAATTGCAGGACAAGGAATTGTCTATGAAACCATTCAGATGGCACAATTGGATGGTTACCGAGTTGGGGGTACCATTCATATTGTTGTGAATAATCAAGTAGGGTTCACTACCAATTACATGGATGGAAGATCTTCTACCTACTGCACGGATGTAGCTAAAACCACCCTTGCGCCGGTATTTCACGTGAATGGCGATGATATTGAGGCGGTCGTGCAATCCATTGAAATCGCGGTGGCGTACCGCCAAGAATTTAAACGCGATGTATTCATTGATTTACTCTGCTATCGTAAGTACGGTCACAATGAAGGGGATGAACCCAAATTCACGCAACCCAAATTATACGATCTAATCCTGAAGCACCCCAATCCTCGGGTCATTTATCAACATCAGTTGGAAACGGAAGGAATTCTTACGGCAGCTGAAGCCCAGGATATGGAGGCTCATTATGCGGATTTCTTGAACCAAGAATACGAATACGCGCTGAAAAATGAGAAAGCTCAAGTATTCGATTTCTTAAGTGCCACGTGGTTGGGTTATCGTCATGCAACCCAGGAAGATTTTCATACCTCGCCGGAAACGGGAGTTCAGAAAGAGCTACTCCTGGAGCTTGGAAGAAAATTATCCACCCTCCCAGAAAACAAAAAGTACTTTCGTAAAATTTCAAAAATATACGACGACCGTCTTTCAGCGATTGAAAACAGCAAGCTCGATTGGGGTTCTGCAGAAATGTTAGCGTATGCCACCTTGTTAAATGAAGGACACAGTGTACGAATTTCCGGACAAGACGTTGAACGAGGCACCTTTTCGCACCGACATGCCGTGGTTATAACCGAAGATACGGAAGAAGAAATTTTACCGTTGAATCACCTCAACGAGCAACAAGCCGTATTTTATGCCTATAATTCCTTGCTTTCAGAATACGGTGTTTTAGGCTTTGAATACGGTTATTCCTTGGCGTATCCCAATGGCCTAACCATTTGGGAAGCTCAATTCGGGGATTTCTTCAACGGGGCACAAATTATGGTCGATCAGTTCATTGCTGCAGGGGAAGATAAGTGGGCCACCCAATCCGGGCTCGTTATGCTACTCCCTCACGGATACGAGGGTCAAGGAGCCGAGCATTCCAGCGGAAGAATGGAACGATTTCTTCAACAAGCAGCCGACCTCAACTTACAAATTGTTAACACCTCAACCCCGGCAAACCACTTTCATGTTCTCAGAAGGCAAGTGAAACGCGATTTTCGTAAACCGTTGGTGGTTTTTTCACCAAAATTGCTACTGCGTTATCCTGCAGCCGTTTCAACGCTCGACGAAATGGCCACAGGTTGCTTTCAGGAGGTGCTCGATGATCCAGATGCGGTGGTTGAAAAAGTAGATACCTTGGTGTTTTGCTCCGGGAAGTTTTACTACGAAATGAAAGTAAAAGCAGAAGGTTATGGCGTGCACAACATGGCTTTCGTGCGTGTGGAACAATTGTACCCGCTTCCGGAAAAACAAATCCACAGCATGATTGCGAAGTATCAACCGCAGCATATTCTTTGGGCCCAAGAAGAACCAGCCAACATGGGTGCTTGGACATATATGGCCATGAATCTTCGAAGTTTGAATTTAATCGGCATTCACCGAAGCGCTAGCGCTGCCGCGGCAGAAGGATCAAAAAAACTGCATGAAAAAAGGTTAGAAAAGTTGTATACCGATTTGTTTCAATACGCAAAAATAACTCAAGAAAAATAAAAGTATGGCAATCCTTGAAATGAAAGTCCCATCGCCCGGAGAATCGATTTCGGAAGTAGAAATTGCTCAATGGCTTGTGCAAGACGGAGATTACGTAGAAAAAGACCAAGCAATCGCCGAGGTGGATTCCGATAAGGCTACCTTGGAATTACCCGCGGAACAAAGCGGAATCATTACCCTAAAAGCAGCCGATGGCGATACCGTAAAAGTAGGTCAGGTTGTTTGCTTAATTGACACCAGCGCTGCTAAGCCTGAGGGAAGTACTCCTCCGGTTGTTGCGCCAAATCCTATCCCAGCATCTTCACCTGAACCAGTAAAAACAGAGCAATTACCTAATCCTAATCCAGTTGCCACCTATGCTGCAGGAACACCTTCGCCAGCCGCAGCGAAGTTGATGGCTGAAAATAACGTTTCTCAAAAGCAAATTACGGCTACTGGAAAAGAGGGACGAATCACGAAAAACGACGTGGTACAAGCGATATCTGCCGGATTTGATACCAACGCAGCTAACGGATGGGGAGGTTCCCGTGAGGTATCACGTGAAAAAATGTCCATGCTTCGAAGAAAAATAGCGGAGCGTTTGGTTTCAGTAAAAAATCAAACGGCCATGCTAACAACGTTCAACGAAATCGACATGAAACCGGTGATGGATTTACGCGCAAAGTATAAGGATGCTTTCGCAAAACACCACGAAGTGAACCTTGGGTTTATGTCGTTTTTTACCAAAGCAGTAACAGAAGCGCTGAACTTATTCCCGGCAGTGAATGGCCAAATCGATGGAAATGAAATGGTATTCCATAACTATGCTGATATCGGTATTGCCGTTTCTTCGCCAAAAGGGCTGATGGTTCCTGTAGTTCGCAATGCGGAACAAATGAGTTTAGCGGATATTGAACGCGAGATTAAGCGCTTAGCTATAAAAGCTCGTGAAGGAAAAATTACTCCCGAAGACATGACCGGAGGAACCTTTACCATCACCAACGGTGGCGTTTTTGGTTCCATGCTTTCCACACCCATCATCAATCCGCCGCAATCCGCGATTCTTGGAATGCATAACATTGTTGAACGGCCGGTAGCAATCCAAGGAAAGGTAGAAATTCGCCCAATCATGTACGTAGCCCTATCGTACGACCATCGAATCATTGATGGAAAAGAATCCGTGGGCTTTTTGGTGAAAGTGAAAGAAATGATTGAAAATCCCGAAAGAATGATTTTTGGTTCCAAGGATCCCGCAGAAGTACTTTTAGGATTGTAATTTTCAACGCTCCATGGCAAAAATTAGAAAGCAAGATGCGCTGGATTACCACGCAACCGGTCGACCCGGCAAAATTGAGGTAATCCCTACCAAACCTTATTCTTCCCAACGCGATTTGTCGTTGGCCTATTCACCTGGGGTGGCTGAACCTTGCCTTAAAATTGCCGAAAACAAAGACGATGTTTACAAATACACGGCAAAATCTAATTTAGTCGCTGTGATTTCTAATGGAACAGCAGTTTTAGGGCTTGGAGATATTGGTGCTGAAGCTTCGAAACCCGTGATGGAAGGAAAAGGACTGCTGTTTAAAATCTTCGCAGATATCGATGTTTTTGATATTGAAATTGATGCCAAGGACCCCGAACTTTTTATTCAAACCGTTAAAGCGATTGCGCCTACTTTTGGAGGAATTAATCTCGAGGACATCAAGGCTCCCGAGGCCTTTGAAATTGAGCGACGCTTGAAAGATGAACTCGACATTCCGGTGATGCACGATGACCAACATGGAACGGCCATCATTACTTCTGCCGCCTTGTTAAACGCTTTGGAATTAGCTAGAAAACGTATTGACCGGGTTAAAGTGGTTATTTCAGGCGCTGGAGCCTCAGCCCTTTCTTGTGCTAAACTCTATGTTGCTCTGGGGGTAAAACTATCCAACATCTACATGTTCGACTCCAAAGGTCTGATTGGATCATTCCGAACGGATTTGGATGATATGAAATCCTTCTTTGCCGTTCATTCAAAGGATGTTTCCTTCGATATGGCCTTTAAGGGTGCCGATGTGTTTTTAGGATTGTCCAAGGCAGGTTTGGTTTCAAAGGACATGATAAAAAAAATGGCCAAAGATCCAATCGTGTTCGCTTTGGCAAACCCGGATCCTGAAATTTCTTATAAAGACGCCACTTCGGTGAGAAAAGACATTATTATGGCAACCGGTCGTTCGGATCATCCGAATCAGGTGAACAATGTACTAGGGTTCCCCTTTATTTTTAGAGGAGCGTTGGATGTTCGGGCGACAACGATCAATGAAGCGATGAAGTTAGCAGCGGTGAAAGCGATTGCCTCACTAGCCAAAGAAACCATTCCTGAAGAGGTGATTCAAGCGTATGGTGAAAAAAACATTGCATTTGGAAGAGATCAAATCATTCCAAAACCCTTGGATCCTCGCTTGATTTATTCAGTAGCTCCTGCTGTGGCACGTGCCGCTATGGAATCCGGAGTTGCTAAAAATCCGATAAAAGATTGGAGCAGGTACGAGACGGAATTGAAAGCGCGTTTGGGATTGGATAATGAATTATTACGAAACATTACCACGAAAGCCCAGAGCAATCCTAAAAAAGTGGTGTTTGCCGAAGCCGATAATATTAAAATTTTAAAAGCAGCTCAAGTAGCCTACGACGAAGGAGTAGCCTTTCCGATATTATTGGGAGAACGTAAAATCATCCAACAATTGATGGAAGAATACGGGGTTGAATTACCTGAAACCACGATTTTAGACCCTAAGGAGGAAGATGAGGAAGAGCGAAGATTGCTTTTTGGTCAGGAGTATTTTAAGCGAAGAAAACGAAAAGGAATTACAGAATTCGAGGCTATAAAACTCATGCGCGAAAGAAATCACTACGGCGCTATGATGGTAGATATGGGGTATGCGGATGCGATGATAACTGGATTAACCCGTTCTTATCGTTCTTCCGTAAGCCCGCTGTTTCAAATTATTGGAACCGAGGAAAACGTAAAAACAGCCTCGGGAATGTACATTCTAAATACCAAACGGGGTCCCTTGTTTTTAGCCGATACCACCGTAAACCTCAACCCTACTGCAGAACAAATTGCGGAAATTACCGTGAACGTAGCGAAAACCATTCAAAAACTCAAGGTTAAGCCGGTTATTGCCTTGTTGAGTTATTCGAATTTTGGGTCTTCCCCCGGCCCGGATTCTGAAAAAATGAAAGACGCAGTGGAAATTTTACATCGAAATCATCCCAATTTAGTGGTAGATGGTGAAATTCAAGCGAATTTCGCGCTCAACGCAGAAATGTTAATGGATAAGTTTCCGTTCTCCAATTTAGCCAACAAGGAAGTTAATACCCTGATTTTTCCGAATCTATCCTCAGGAAACATTTCCTATAAATTGCTCCAACAAATGACCGACAGCGATTCCATCGGGCCTATATTAATCGGTTTACGTAAGTCCATCCATGTGGTGCAGTTAGGGGCATCCGTAAGAGAAATTATCAACATGGTAAAAGTGGCCGTAATCGATGCGCAAAACAAGTAACCCATGATCGGACAACTTCAAGGACAGTTTATTGAAAAATTACCTACGCAATTAGTCATTGATTGCCATGGGGTAGGGTACGAAGTCAAAATTTCACTAAACACGTTTACCGCCCTAGGCAACTCCAATTCAGGAACTGTTTATACCAAGCTAATCGTTCGAGAAGATGCGCATTTGCTCTACGGGTTTCACGCCAAAGAGGAACGGGAAATGTTCAACCACTTAATCAGCGTTTCAGGCATTGGCCCCAATACAGCCATGATCATGCTTTCTTCCATGCTTCCGGAGGATATTGCCCGAGCAATTCAAACTGAAGACGTTTTAACTATTCAAAAAATTAAAGGAATAGGTGCTAAAACAGCCCAAAGGGTAATCCTTGATTTAAAAGGAAAAGTGTTAAAATTGTCGGAGCAGGCGCAAAATATTTTCGGTGGAAACAATACAAATCGATTTGATGCGTTAACGGCGCTGGTTTCTTTAGGATTTGATAAAAAAGCCTCCGAAAAAGCCTTGGAACGAATCGATACAGGGGCTGAACCGGTGGAATTTTTAATTAAAGAAGCCTTAAAAATTTTATAGTGAATTGGAATAATCGGCATAGACGGTCGCTCGTTGTTGTGTTGGGTCTATTGTTGACCCTTTCGCCGTTTATTGGGGTAGCGCAAGGCTTGCCTTTTCCTATTAACCCTTCTTGGAATAGTTATAACAACAATCCTCAATCCTTCGACCTGGGAGATCCCAGCAACATGCAGCAATCGATTGAATACGACCCTGAAACAGGCCGCTATGTATTTAAGCAAACGGTTGGGCAAGGGCTCTTGTTCAGAAATCCAACGGCCATGTCGCAAGAAGATTATTTGAATTTCAAAAACAAGCAATTCGAAGGGCAAAATTGGGAACAAAATATCGAGGAAGAATCCGTGGTAGGACGATCCTTCGAATTACCCATTAAAATTGGAAGCAAGGTTTTTGAAAGTATTTTCGGTCCTGGAGGTATCGTTATTCGTCCTCAAGGTAACGTTGAGGTGCAGCTCGGATTAAACCACTCGCGTTATGATAACCCCATTCTTCCGATGCGGCAACGGCGCATAACACGTTTTGATTTCCAACAGAACATCAACATGGACATTGTGGGTCAAATTGGTTCACGCCTGAAAATTGGCGCCAAATACAACACCCAAGCCGCCTTTGATTTTGAGAATATTTCCAAGTTGGAGCATACCGGAGACGAAGATCAAATTATTCAAAAGGTGGCCCTTGGGCAAGTGAGTTTAAGTTTACCAACGTCCCTTATTCAAGGTTCTCAAACCCTTTTCGGCGCAAAAACGCAACTGAAATTTGGTCGGTCTACGTTTGATTTGATTTTGGCACAATCCAAGGGAAAACGCCAAGAAATCAATATCACCGGTAAATCCCAAGTACAAAAATTCGAAATTACCGCCGATAATTACGAGTCGAATCGACACTATTTCCTTAACCTGTTCTACCACGACGACTACGACTCAGCCATGATGAGCTTGCCCAACGTCAACGCAACACGCTACATTACCCGAATTGAAGTTTGGGTGACCAACCGATCCAACATTACTGATAATACACGCAACATTCTCGCTTTTTCCGATTTGGGCGAAGGAAAGCAGGTCAATTGTCAAGGAAACCCGGGAGGCTACACCTCAGGAGTAGAACCCGATAATCAAGCCAACAATCTCTACGATTGGGCTGCCAATCAACCGCTAATTCGCAATTTTTTAACAGCGGTACCGGCGTTGAATAATCAAGTTTCCGCACCTGGTCCTTTCAAACAAGCCATTGATTATGAAAAAGTAGAAAACGCCAGAAAACTGACAGATCAAGAATTTTCCTACAATGCCTTGTTGGGATACTTGTCCTTAAACAATCCCCTAAACAACGATGAGGTATTGGCCGTAGCTTACGAATATACCTATCGCGGACAAACCTATCAAGTGGGTGAATTTTCTACCGATGGTTCCTCAGGACAGGAAGCCCTTATTTTGAAATTATTGAAACCTACGATTACAAGTCCTAAAAATAAAATTTGGGATTTGATGATGAAAAATGTCTATTCGATTGGAGCCTATCAGGTGGATCAATCCGGGTTTAAAGTGGACATCTTTTACAATAACCCAGCTACAAGTGTTCCGCTTCCGGTCTTTCCAATGGCTGGATTGGACGATAAACAATTGGTTACGCTGCTCGAAATGGACCGCTTAAATCAAAACAATCAACCGTTTTCGGATGGGGTATTTGATTATGTGCCCTTTACGGTAAACGGGCCCAAAATAGAAAACGGGGGAACCATCAACCGTAAAAACGGAAGGATCTTTTTCTCCACCGTTGAACCTTTCGGAAAAACCTTGGCTAATAAATTACAGTCCATTGGCATTTCACAAAACGTAATCAATTCCATCGCCTATTATGAATTGTATGATTCCACCAAAACAGCAGCCCAGCAGATCCCAAGTAAAAACCGATTCTTATTCAAAGGCGAATACCAATCATCCATCAGTTCCGACATTCCCCTAAATGCCCTAAACGTGCCGCAAGGAGCGGTAACTGTAACCGCTGGAGGAATAAAATTGGTAGAAGGTACCGATTACTCCGTAGACTACAATTTGGGGAGAGTTAAAATACTCAACACGGGAATCTTAGAGTCCAACACGCCCATAAAAATTTCCATTGAGAGCAATTCCGTTTTTGGATTTCAAGCAAGATCTTTAATGGGAGGACATTACCAATATCGTCTTAGTGACAAAATGAAATTTGGTGCAACGTGGGTACGCATGTCCGAACGACCCATCACGCAGAAAGTTGATTTTGGAAGTGAACCCTTTAAAAATAATATCCTAGGAGTAGATTTTAGTATACGAACCGACCTTCCTTTTTTAACACGATTGGTGGATTTACTCCCGGTCATTTCTACCAACCAGATGTCAACGCTTTCTGTTACCGGGGAGGCAGCATACTTGATTCCCGGGCAGCCTAAAGTCATTAATAAGTCGGGAATTTCGTACGTAGACGACTTTGAAGCCAGTCAGAGTACCATTGATCTTAAATCGGCATCTGCCTGGCGTTTAGCCTCCATTCCTCAAGGCCAACCGGACCTTTTCCCCGAAGCCGCTACGCAGTCTCTTGCCGCAGGGTTTCGACGGGCTAAAATGGCTTGGTATACCATCGACCCGTTATTTTATCAAAGCAATAACCTAACACCTCAACACATTAAGGAGAATGCCTCCATGTTGGCCGATAGCCGAATGCGCTTGGTCAATTTTACCGATATTTTTCCCAACCAACAGTTGCAATACGGATCAATTCCCAACATTACCGTGTTCGATGTTTGCTATTATCCCAAAGAAAGGGGAATGTACAACTATGACACAACGAACACCGTAGATAGCATAGGGCATTTTATTAATCCCGAAAACCGCTGGGCGGGAATTATGCGCGGGCTTTCTACCAATGATTTTGAGTTGGCGAATGTTCAATATATTCAGTTTTGGATGTTGGATCCATTCAACGATGATGCTGAAAATGAAAATCCGAATTCTTTCATGAACGGAGGAGATTTATATCTAAATCTCGGAAATGTTTCTGAGGATGTGTTACCCGACTCCCGAAAAGAATACGAAAATGGAATTCCTCCTTTCGGAACGAGTATAACGGACAACGTTGATACCACCTTGTGGGCCTTGGTTTCCAACCAACAAGTAGTGGTTAATGCCTTTGACACCGATCCTCAATCGCGGTTGAATCAAGACATTGGATTAGACGGTTGGAACAGTAATAAAGAAATTACAGCTTTTCAATCCTATGTGAATTGGGTTCAAAACAATGCGACGCTATCTTCGGTCGCTAAAGCCCGAATGATTCAGGATCCCTCGAACGATGATTATAATTACTACCTCGATGATAATTACGACAATCAACAGCTGAATATCCTACAACGCTATAAACGCTACAACGGTATGGAAGGGAATTCCCCTACGACCAACATGTCGGATACAGCTAACTTGGCACGTTATCCCACCCAAGCCACCAATATGCCCGACTTGGAGGACATCAACCAGGATAATAATTTGTCGGAATCGGAGGCATACTTTCAGTATAAAATGAGCATTCGACCCAGCGATATGCAAGTAGGTAAGAATTTCATTACCAATATACAGATTTATCACAACGGAAACAAAACGGAAAAATGGTTCCAGGTTAGAATTCCCTTGGTTTCTTATGAAAAGAAAATTAACGGAATTCAGGATTTTAGATCCATTCGTTTCATGCGCTTGTTTATGAAGAATTTTGATGAGCAAACTC
>RFQF01000075.1 GCA_009925805.1 Flavobacteriia bacterium
AATTCAAGGGGTTACGTACCCAATCGTAGCGGATGTTTCAAAAACGATTGCTGAAGCCTTTGGGGTATTAGCAGGTGAATACGAATACGACATGGACGGTACGCTTACAGCTAGTGGGCCCATGATTGCTTTCCGAGGATTATTTTTAATTGACAAAACCGGAACCGTTATGCACCAATTGGTTAATTTCTTTCCGCTGGGTAGAAGCGTTGATGAAGCCCTTCGTTTGGTGGATGCTTTGCAATATTTTGAAGAGCATGGAGAGGTTTGTCCGGCGAACTGGCAAAAAGGCGATGCAGCCATGACACCCAGCTTCGATGGCGTAGCCGATTATTTGTCAAAACATTAATAACGTAGTTATTATTTCCAACGAGCCCGATTCTTTCGGGCTTTTTTTTTGCGCGTCAAGCAACGCAAATTGCACCTCTTCGTTCTTGGGGAAATTAACCCTTAAATTTACGGACATGAAAAAGCTCATCTACCTCTTCTTGATGGTGGCAGGAACCACTCTAGCTCAAAAAAACACCATTTCTGTTTCCAGTGCAGAATATGCCCAACTGAAAAGCAACCAACAACTTACCCCAGGGAAAATATATCAATTATCCGATTTAGTACCCCCATCCAATGAGAAACCATCGAAAAACTCCACTAAAAATGCCTTGTGCAGTTGTTTGTTAACCTTAGACAACACCTTCTCCTTAGCGATGGCACCCAACGACGATGGTTCTTCCAGTTACATTCATCTGCCATTCAGTTTCGACTTTTACGGAACACTTTACGATAGCGTGATTATCAATAACAATGGGAACATTTCCTTTTTGGCGCCTTATTATGAGTTTACAGCCAACCCTTTTCCGGACCCAAACTACAACATGATTGCTCCGTTTTGGGGCGATGTGGACACGCGCGCTTTGAACGGAGGCAACGTGTGGTACAAGGTAACGAATGACGCGTTGATGGTGATTTGGGACCATGTAGGGTTCTATAATACCCACGATAGCTTGACGAATACCTTCCAGTTGGTGATTTCAAACGGACAAGACACCATAATTCATGGCAATAACAACATTTCTTTTTGTTATGGTGACATGCAATGGACCACAGGAGATGCTTCCGCAGGGGTAGGCGGATTTGGTGGTTCCGCAGCAACCGTGGGTGTGAATATTGGTAACGGCATAGATTATTTTCAAGTCGGTCAATTCGATGCGGCAGGAACTTCCTTTGATGGGCCATATGCTTTTCCCGACCAAGTGGATTTTCTGGACAATCAAGAGGTGTATTTCGATGTGGCAGGGATGAATGCGGCCAATATTGCGCCGTTGGTCATCAACAGCAACATTTGCGATACGATTGATGTGTACACGGGTGATACGCTTCACAAAAGCATGGATGTTGCAACATTTACGCTATCGTTACTTACCCCTGAATTTGGGCAAGCGCTAACCTACACGCTGAACTCGGATTTACCCTCCGCCTTTACTTACCAAGAGACTGTTGCGTTGGGCGACTACATTCAGTTAGAATGTGCCTTTGATGCACACGGAGTTATTCCAGGCTTGTACAACATAAACCTCCATGTGACCGATGACGGTGCTCCTGTAGAACACACAACTTTGAACATTCCAGTAAGGGTGCATGTGCAGCAGTCCGCAGGGGATAAGGAAATGAAAAAAAATGAATTGAGCATTTACCCAAATCCTTCCAACGGAAACTTTACCATAACTTCTGAAATGCCTTTGCAAGAGGTTCAAGTCGTGGCGATTGATGGTAGCATCGTGGCTACATCCACCCCAAATGCAAGCCAGATGAACATAGAATCATTAAGCCCGGGCACCTACCTTGTCAAAAGTATTACGCAAGAAGGAAAAAGCTCCGTGGTACGCATACAAGTATTACCGTAACCGATTAGGTTATGCGCATTATTAAAGCCACTGTTCGCAGTGGCTTTTTTGTGAATAACAATCTTATGTGGAAATCTCGTAATGAAACAGGTCGTTATTTGCTTTCGAGCTATTATCTTCGCCACTAAAGATTGTACCATGAAACATTTACTATCCAGAATCATCGCCTTCGTGTGTTTCTTCAGCATTCATTTTCTTTCGCTTGCCCAAAACAGTATGGGCGGCGATGCGAATGTTGCTCCTGAAGCCGAGAAAGTGCAAAAAGTAGCAGAAGTTTCAGCCTTTGATTTCCTGCTCAAAGGTGGGGTATTTTTAATTCCTATTGTAATGTTATTGTTTTACACGTTGTATGTGATCATAGAAAGGTATTTGTACATCCGTAGAATGACAAAATACGACGCAAAACTTATCGACAGCATCCGTCCTCACATGGCAAAAGCTGCATTTCAGGATGCCCTCTCAGGTGTACAAAGCAACGACACTGCCTACGGTTCGGTAATTAAAGAAGGGATACGCAGCTCCACCACAGACGCAAACCAAGCGCAGGTAGAATCGAATATGGAAAAGGTAGCCAATATTGAAATTGGCAAAATGGAAAAAAACCTAGGGCATCTGGGACTAATTGCAGGAATTGCCCCCACGCTTGGGTTCATTGGAACGATTTCGGGAGTAATTAAAATCTTTTACTCGATATCGATCACCGAAAATGTATCTATTGGAAATATCTCTGGCGGACTGTATGAAAAAATGATTTCTTCTGGTGCTGGGCTTGTGGTTGGAATTATTGCTTTTGCGGGGTATCACTTGCTTAATGCCCTGATCGATGCCTATGCACTGCGCGTGCAACAAATGAATTTAGAATTCATGAAATCTACCCAATAAGGATTGCACCATGGCTATAAAACGCAACAAACGATTCCACACAGAGGTAGCCACCAGTGCCTTAAGTGACATCATGTTTTTTTTATTGTTGTTCTTTTTGATTATTTCCACCCTTGCGAACCCCAATGTGATCAAAGTTCCATTGCCGGAATCAAAAACAACTTCCAAAACCAATAAACAGCACTTAACTTTAACCGTTACCGAAGAAAAAAAATATTACTTAGATAAAGACGAGGTGGCCTTTGATCAGCTTGAGGCCGCGTTGATTCAAAAAACACAAGAACTAAAGGATAACACGGTCGTTTTGAGAATTCCGTATGATGCACCTGTTCAGGAATTGGTAGACCTGCTACGTATTGGAATGGATAACAACTTAAAGGTGATTATTGCCACCAAAGGAGAAAATTAAGTCAACGGCATGCTTTAAACAAGGCGGTATTCCAGATAGCGCACAAGGCACATTAATTTATGGGCAGACTTGTAGCTGCGGTAGATGAGGTACATCAAGGGGGTATTGACGGCGAATAAAATCAACAGATACCACGGATTATAGTGAAAACATAAGCTTAAGGCACCAAAAAGTAGACTCACTATTAAATAGCCTGAACTTCTGCGGATAGCCTCTTGTTCCAGATTCAACAACATGATGAATTCATTTATAAGATCGCGTTTATCAAAGCAATTCAACGTATCAAAATATTCCATTAAGTTGGACTCCTTAGGAATTGAAAGGATTAAAGAAGGGGTGTTTTCCATCAGAACAAGTTTTGTGTTAAAATCGAAAAAACAGAAAGGGTTACAAAGGTTCAACTTGCTTTCGCAAGTTGAACCAACACTTGATACTTGCCCTCCTCCACCAAGTCCCATATTTCCTCCAGGTACTTCACATTCGTGATGGAGTAAAAGGCCTTTTGAAGGTTATTGGGTGCATCAAGGGATTTGAGGTACGTAAGCTCATTATTGTCGTCCAAACGAAAAAAAACGGCTATACCGGGACTTTTTGGAAGCAACCGAGCAAGCTCGATCCAAAGTTCGAAAGAGCTTTCTTTACAGGGCTTATTTTCATAAGACCAACCTGTTTTATTGAGGGGTTGAGGTGTGGTGGCTACGCGCTTACGCACCACTTGAAAAAACATTTCAGAACCAGAAACAACTTTCAATGTACTCATAGATGATAAAAATTATGGATTAATATTGAAATAAGGCGTTGGTAAGGGCCAAAGTGTACCAACCAATCATTCAAAGAACGTAGGGACGGAAGAAAAAAATCTGGGCTAAGCCCATTTTTCAGCTTACTCTTAAGTATAATCTTGGGGAATGAAAACCGAAACGGTTACGACATAATCAAATATAAAAAAAATCTGTTGAGATAAAAAATGATTTTGCGGTTTTTTACAAAATTTAGGAAATTAAACGTAAAAAACCCTTCCGTTCGTTCGGGGTTTTAGCTTGTCCAGTGAAGCTTATTGGCCTGTTCTGACACTGCTTTTTTGGGAAGGAATGGAGGAAATTTGCATGATCCAAAGATTATTATTTTATTGTGAATTGACATCATTACTAAGAAATAATTATAATATGTCGTTATGTCCCACCTCGAGCCCGCTGAGGAAAGACATCATCTAATAAAATCATCATTTCAGAGAATTAACTCACTAAAAATATAGTATATTTGGGGATTATGATACAAAGAACCTTATTTAATACGGTAATTGAGAAGTTTAATAAAGTAGAAAAAGCGGCAATAGTGCCTATGGAGCATTAAATTTAAGCATGCATTCGTCTTTAGGTAATATCCGGGACCTAAAAAGAAAAGCACACCTAAATCGGTGTGCTTTTTCGATTGTGGTACCTCCAGGAATCGAACCAGGGACACAAGGATTTTCAGTCCTTTGCTCTACCAACTGAGCTAAGGTACCAGCCCATAATCGGACTGCAAATTTAGACAATTTTACCAACTTGCCAAACATTTTGGGTAGTTTGCCACGGATTATATCAAGGTGCAGTGCTTCGTTTCCCTATTCTTAACACCTGTAATGGGTTAACGAAAATCCCCATTAATTCGAAACTTCGCGTGTATTTTTATGGCTTATCGAACCGTACCCCCTACCCTTTTTGTAACCTTTGGGATACCATCGAATTAACGTAAATATGCTTCTTACTATTTAATTACATCGCTTAAATTAATAATTACCATGAAAACAATTGTATTAGCACTTGTTGCTGCTGTTCCATTATTGTTTTGCGCTTCTTTCCGCAAAGATCATACAACAAAAATTCAACTTTCCGGTGATTTACAATATTTTGTAAACTCCTTCAAATACATAGAAAGTGTTCCTTTAGCTGAAAAAGGTGCGTTCAAGCTGGGCAAACAAAATAAAATTAACGAAGGGTTTCAAATGTACACCTTTCACTTTGACGACAAAACGGTGGAACACAATTATGTATTATCCGATGCCTCTGGAAACCTTGATGTTTTTAATAAGATTTCAAAAATCACCCAAATTATTAACAGTGATGGCTTTGCGTATATTACCGTAAACGATGAAAGCAAGTACTATTCTAATACCCATAAAAAAATCTTTATTGTAAACTTATACGGAAATCCTGATTATCCCATGATTAGTGTTTTTTGGAAGCATCATGGAAAAATGTCAGGAGCCTACTCAATCGACAATAATAGCTTTGAAGGGTTGATACATGGAAACGACTCGGGTGCTGTTTTCAAGGATTAGGCATGTTTTTACCAAAAAAACACTGAGCTTTTTCTATCTTTGATTCATGCATGTTGATTTGGTGGCCATCGATGGTGGCAACACCCATTTAAAACTCGGCTGGTTCATGGATGGAATCCTTACCGACGTTCATCGGGTGGACAAACTCCCGCATCTCGAAGAAAAATTATCTTTAACCGTTCCGCTTGCAGTTGCCAACGTCGGGTCATTCGGTCTGGGTAATTACCTCAACGAACACGGGTTTACCTCAGTGGAAATCACGAATGCTCTCCCCTTACCTTTTAAACATCACTATAAAACCCCTACCACGCTGGGAATTGACCGATTATGCAATATGGCTGCTGCACAAGCGTTGCATCCCAACACCGATGTGCTTGTAATGGACTTAGGAACCTGCATAAAAATCGATTTTATTGATGCTCTTGGCGTTTACCAAGGAGGCACTATATCACCGGGTTGCTCGCTGCGTTTCAAAAGCCTCAACGATTATACCGCCAACCTGCCTTTACTAACCCCCGAAAAGTCCTGGGAACTCGCTGGAAACTCGACGCAAGAAAGCCTTATTTTCGGAATCATGGGAAGCGTGCAAGCAGAACTTGAATTCTATATAAGTGCATATTCCAAAAAATATCAACAGCTCATCATTTACCTCACAGGTGGAGATGCCCATTATTTTGATTTCGGACAAAAAAAGAGCATCTTTGTAGACGAAAATTTAACCCTTAAGGGGATATATGCACTATACCGTTTCCAAAATTCTTAAAACCGCAGCCCTTCTTTTCCTCACGGTTACTTCCCTTGCGCAACAAAGTGTTTTGCATCCCTTATCGTCTTATGGATTGGGTGACTATCAACTTCAAGATCATGGAATCTACTCGGCCATGGGGAATACCGCAATTCCTTTCATTGACTCGGCCCAACTCAACTTCTTAAATCCAGCATCCTACAGTGCCTTGAGCAACGGAAATACCCTATACTCGGTGGGGGTTAATCAACGAACTTCTTTTTTCCAACAAGGAAACGATCGCCTAGTTCGCTCCACGGGAAACATGAACCATTTGGCCCTAGGGTTTAAACTAAAGAAAAAGATGGGGATGGCCTTTGGAATTACCCCTTACGCAGCCAAAGGTTATTATTTAAGTGAAAAAATTTTCACGGGTTTCGATTCCATCAGGAACAGTTACGAAGGCTCGGGCTACATCAACCGCGTGTTTTTGGGTTATTCTTATGCTCCAGTGCATACACCCTTTACGTTTCTAAGTGTTGGCATGAATGCTGGATTTCTTTTCGGAGGTGTTCGGGATCAACGAACCAGTCAACTCATTCAAGGAACTACAGCTACCGGTGGTTTATATCGAGAAGAGCTTCGTATTCAAGCTATGAATGTCGAAACCGGTATCGCCTTCGCTCAGCGAATTGGAAGCCGTTATGAAGTAAAATTGGGTGCGCTTTATGCTCCGAAATTAGCCCTTGCCGGCAGCTTGGATCAGGTGCTTTACAGTGCTACCAACCTGAATAACCCGTCCACGTACCAAACCTTAACCACCCAAGATATTTCCGGCCATGTAATCCAAGGTCAGCGATTCGCCTTCGGATTAGTGCATCAAGTTTTTCTACGTGACCAATCGCGAAAAAACAAAACCAAACATCCGCAACTGAGCATCTCCTTACAGTACACCCAACAATCCGCCTTCAAGTATCAGTTTTCGGGAAGCAGTTACGATCCTCCTCCCTCGACGGTCAGAAATTCCCATATTTATCAAGCCGGTTTTGAATTCCGTCCTGAGCGCTTTCTTTATGAAAACCTAGCCACACTCGGATTTTTTGATAAGTTCATTTATCGCATGGGGGCATATTATGGAACCCTTCCCTATTACGATGCTGGAAACAACGCTTTCAAAGCTCAAGGAGTTACGCTGGGGATTGGAATCCCCATATTGGCGCAACAATCGCTGTCTTCCATTAATTTATCGTGCATCTTGGGTCAGCGGGATACTTTCCAAAGCGGGGCTCTGACCGAGCATTTCGTTGCGATTCAATTAGGAGCTGTGCTTGCACCGGCCGGGTTCGAACGATGGTTCCGAAAACGAAAAATGGATTAATGAAAGCTTATTGCTTCATCCCATTACTCTCGATGATGATTACGAGTTGTGTAAATAACATGGAGGAGGTTAAACGCATCAGTTTCAGCAAAAACAGCCCGGATGAAGTAATGGTGGATTTTACCATGAATTACAGTGAACGCGGCTTGGCGAGGGTAAAAGTCTATGCAGCCTACTCAGAAAGTTATCTAAAACCTCAACACATTACCCATTTGCGCGACAGCTTGCGGGTTACGTTTTATTCAGACAAGGGAGAAGTGGTTTCTACATTAACCGCGAAATACGGCCGGATTAACCACGTGAATAATGAAATCATCCTTCAAGATTCAATTCGATTTTATCATTTTGAAAAACAACAACTCTTAAAAACAGAACGATTGTTTTGGCACCAAAACGATAGCACCATTAGCACGGATAAAGCCGTTATAATTACTAGCCCGAAGGGACAATTTAACGGAAAAGGGTTAAAAGCAAAACAAGATTTCAGCGAATATGTAATTTTACGCCCTGAAGGAACACTTGTGATCGAATCAGAAAACGAATTCAAATAATTAACTATGAAAATATACAATCTCATTATGTCGTACTTTTGGCTTGCCATAGCATTTGGTAGCTTTGGTGTTGTAACCTATAATGGATTTACTTCAGGCTTTGACCGCTGGGCAAGTTATTATGTTTTCACTGTAATCGCTATTGGAATGTTTTTTATGAAAAAATGGATGATGAAACGTACGGAACAACATCAAGCCTACCTACGCGACCAAGCCGATAAAACCAAGGGAAATTTGTAACAATTTCAGCTTTCATTTGTATAATTCCCGTGCGAAATACACTCTTCTTCATTTCCATTGTATGGACATTTTTTGCCCAAGGTCAACGCTTTTTGAAGGGTACGGTAAAAGACAAAGATCAAAACAACATCCCATTTGCGAAAATATACGTTAAAAACGATCCTTCTTTACGCACCGTTTGTGATGTCAACGGATATTATGAAATGGGCTTGATGCCCGGGGAATATTACCTTGTGGTTTCAGCCACAGGTTACGAAGATCGTGAGTATTATCTCGGAATGCGGGATGCAAACATGACCAAAGACTTTCAACTTTATCCCCCCAACCTGAAAACCGTTGAAGACGTAGTCGTGTCGGTCAAGAAATCCAATCCGGGAAGAGAAATTATGCTGAAGGTTGTAAACAAACGCGACAGCATCAACCCATGGAATCGTCCACACGACGTTGCCGTTTATATCAAAGCCATGGAAAAATTGGACTTCAAAAACGCCAATAAACCGAAGGAAAAAGAGGAAGACGAACCCAATTTTAACGAAAAAGAAGACAGCTTGCTAAGATCCATGAACCTCGTTGAAGTGCAATTGCAAAGGTCTTTTGCTCCTCCCAACAAAGTGAAAGAAGTTCGGAACGCCTTCGATTTACACGGTAACGGACAAAATCTGTATTATACCACGACCGTAAAAAGCAATTTCAATTTTTTTGAGAATTTGCTCTATCTGAATGATTTACATGAAACGCCGGTTAGTTCCCCGATTTCGGTTCCAGGAATACTATCCTACCGATATCGCTTGGAAGAAAAATACGAGGAAAACGGACGGATGATTTCAAAAATTAAAATCATTCCCAGGAACTCGGCAACCACCACCCTGGAAGGCTACATTTGGGTGATTGATACCTTATGGATGGTTCAAAAACTCGCACTCACCATGAACAAAGGCAATTTACTTGTGTACGATCATTTTCAAATCGAACAAGAGTTTGTTCATCCTGGAGACTCGCTTTGCGTGTTGGATAAACAGGTGCTCACCTACGGCGTCAAGTATAAAAACGAAACCTCCAAGGCAAGTACCGTGGCGTTGTTTAGCAATTACAACTTCCAGCCGAATTTTCCACCCAAGTATTTCTCTACTGAAGTTGCGGTAACCGAACAAACCGCCTATGAGAAAGATAGCAGCTATTGGAATGAAGTCCGTGGGTTGAGTTTAAGCCCTGAAGAACAACGCTATATCCTTATGAAAGACAGTGTTGAAGAAGCCCACAATAAAAAGGAGTATTTAGATTCCGTGGACGCGGTCTTTAATAAAATAACCGTGCT
>RFQF01000076.1 GCA_009925805.1 Flavobacteriia bacterium
CAAAAATAGATTTTCTTTTTGGCGTCGTATTTACTTGAGGTAAAAAACCACAGCCCTTTATTGTCGGTGGCGTCGTATTTCGAGGAACATTTGTAAACCACCAAATCAGCATCGTATTTGGAAGACGCAACATAGACTTTTACATCGGCGTCGTATTTCGAATCAACGGAGTAAACGCTTTGACCAACTATGGTCCAGGATAACAACAAGCTAAGGCCTAAAAAAATGCGGTTCATAATTGATAGTGTTAATTAGAAAAATCAAAAAGCATTAAAGGTTCATAAAGTTAAATGTTTTTTTGAAAAATGGTTGGAATAGGACAGGACACATTTTTACCCAATACATGATGCAAGCTTAACAGGTTTCTCGCCCGATGCGTACAAAAATAGCAAAAGCCCCATGCGGGGCTTCTTAGACGTGGAGAAGATCGGGCTTACCTCAACTTCGTTCGGCATGAACTTACTCCCTTCGGTCGTGAAATCGCTTCGCTAAGTTCTCGCCCGATGCGTACAAAAATAGCAAAAGCCCCATGCGGGGCTTCTTAGACGTGGAGAAGATCGGGCTCGAACCGACGACCTCTTGACTGCCAGTCAAGCGCTCTAGCCAACTGAGCTACATCCCCATTATTGTAATCACCCGCTCTAGTTCCGCGCCTGCGGAAAGCTACATCCCCATTATTGTAATCACCCGCTCTAGTTCCGCGCCTGCGGAAAGCTACATCCCCAAACGATTCTTTAACCCCCCATTTCGACGCAGCAAAACATGTGTTCCACCGCTCCAAAGGATAGAAGAAAGGATTGCGAAGATACATTCTTTTCGCGAATCTCGAAAGTTTCTTTTCCGCCCTCAGCAACTTTTGTATCTTTGTAAAGTTCCTAGTCATCGGAATATGCCATGAGCAAAATCATTCAAATTCTATTCAATCCCTCCGAGTTGGGAGCGGGTACACGAGGCTCCTCCTTAGGACCTTTGGCCATTCAATCCGCAGCACGCGACGCAGGAAATCCCCTGTTTAGCGAAGTACCTTGGAAAACGCTTCCTGAAAACAACCATCTTCTGGATCGTCCTATTCGTTTTCCTTTGGCCAAGCGAATCGATGGAATGATTGAAGTTTATCAAAGGGTTTCCAATGCCCTTTTAAGTTGCAAGGAAAATCATCAATTTCCGCTCCTCATTTCGGGAGACCACGCCTCCGCTGGAGGAACCCTCATGGGTCTCAAAAAAGCCTACGCGAATCAACGCATTGGGGTGGTTTGGATCGATGCCCACGCCGATTTGCATTCTCCTTACACCACGCCTTCCGGAAACCTCCACGGTATGCCGCTCGCAGCTGCTATGGGCATAGACAACCTTCCTTGTCAAAAAAATCAGGTAGACCTCGAAACCTCTGTACAATGGAATAAATTGAAAAGCCGCGCCGTTTTGCCCAGCGATTTGGTGTACGTGGGTGTACGCAGCACCGAGCCCGAAGAAGAAGCCGTAATGAAAGCGGAACACATTACCCACATCACGGTTCCTAAACTCCGCGAAATGGGGCTTCAAGCAACATTGATGACCATATTCGACCAATTGAAGAAGTGTGATCTGTGGTATGTTTCTTTCGATGTAGATTCCATGGACCCGGAAGAAACTTCCTATGGTACGGGTACGCCCGTCCCGGGAGGATTGAGCATCGAAGAAGCCCGACAATTGTTGGTTGGACTATGTACCTCTCCTAAATTGGCTGCCTTGGAATTTGTGGAAATCAATCCCTTGCTCGATAACAAGAAAAACACCATGGCGGAAATTGCGTTGGATTTAATTACCGCATGTAAAAACACCCTGTTGGATTCATGGAAAAAAGCTTGATTCAGGTTCTGTTGGACAAAGGGCACGATTGGCTTGGCATCGAGGTTTCGGAGGATATGTTCCCGTTTCAACCTACCCGAAAAGACGTACGAGGAGACCTCACGTTAATGGTTTTTCCTGTAGCCAAAGCACTTAAATGTTCACCGGTCACTGCGGCCAACGCCCTCGGAGAACACTTGCAACGTGAAGTTGATTTTATTGAAGCGTTTGAGGTGATGCAAGGTTTCCTAAACCTCATTTTCTCCAAGGATTATTGGCTATCGTCCCTCCAAGCGCTGGCGGCTCAGCCCAACTATGGATTTGCTGAACCCGACTCAAAAGCACTTGTTATGGTGGAATATGCCTCGCCAAATACGAATAAACCCCTGCATCTTGGGCACCTCAGGAATATTTTCTTGGGCTATGCGGTCGCTGAATTAAAAAAAGCCCATGGCCACTCCGTGATTAAAACCCAAGTCATTAACGATCGCGGAATTCACATTTGTAAAAGCATGCTCGCATGGCAACGATTTTCACCCATTCAAGCCAACGGAGAACGGGAAACGCCGGCCAATTCAGGAATGAAAGGCGATAAATTGGTAGGGAAATATTATGTGGAATTCGAAAAGCACTTGCAAGAGGAGGTGAAAGAGGTTCTTATGCGTTGGAATCAAGGTGATTTTTCGACGACCAGTGCCTCCGCCCAACAGAAATATTTAGCGTTTTCGCAAGCCAAAGAAGGAAAAGAGGAAAAAGCCCAAGCCGCCATCGACGACAAAATCAAGGAACTTGCGAAAAGTGAAACCGAAATACTT
Source organism: Flavobacteriia bacterium (assembly GCA_009925805.1). Classification (GTDB taxonomy): domain Bacteria; phylum Bacteroidota; class Bacteroidia; order Flavobacteriales_D; family Crocinitomicaceae; genus UBA952. The sequence goes on from RFQF01000076.1 coordinate 2,643, forward strand.
CGGGAAGCCCAGGAAATGTTGGTGAGGTGGGAAGGACGTGATCCCGAAACCTACCTGCTGTGGTCCACCATGAATGGTTGGGTGTATCAAGGATTCGATATTACCTACCAACGGATGGGCGTGGATTTCGATGCCTTGTACTACGAAAGCGATACTTTTTTGTTAGGAAAAGATCAGGTCATGGAGGGATTAGCGCGAGGGGTCTTTTTTCAAAAGCCCGATGCAAGCATCTGGATCGATTTAACCGCAGAAGGTTTAGATGAAAAATTGGTACTTCGTTCGGATGGCACCGCCGTCTACATGACCCAAGATATCGGTACCGCCATCGAGCGTTTTAAGGACTACCCCAGCCTTTCGAGCATCGTTTACACGGTAGGAAACGAACAAGATTATCACTTCAAAGTCCTCTTTTTGATTCTTCAAAAATTAGGATATTCTTGGGCCCAAAACTGCCACCATCTTTCGTACGGCATGGTGGACCTCCCCACCGGAAAAATGAAGTCGCGCGAGGGTACCGTAGTGGACGCAGATGACCTCATGCAGGAAGTGGTGGATGCAGCTACCGCCATGACGCAAGAACGCGGACAAATCTCCGAATTGAACGAACAAGAACGGAATGCGCTATATGAAATCATTGGCATGGGGGGATTAAAGTACTTTTTACTCAAGGTTGATCCTAAAAAGCGGATGCTCTTCAATCCCGAAGAATCCATAGACCTCAACGGCAATACGGGACCGTTCATTCAATATACCCACGCAAGAATTAATTCATTGCTGCGCAAAGCGGGTCATCAATCCCTGAAACATCCCTGGGCCATTGAAGCGGCCGAAATCAACTTGATTAAAGCGATGTGCACGTTTCCGGAAGTTATTTCTGAGGCAGCAGACCAATATTCTCCGGCGGTGCTTGCGAATTATCTTTACGAATTAACCAAGGCGTACAATTCGTTTTACCAACAATGCCCCATTTTAAACGAGACGAATCCTGCATTGCGCGAGGCGCGATTGGTGATTTCCAAGCAAGTGGCGGACATCTTAAGAAGAGGCTTATTAATTTTAGGAATTTCTGCCCCTGAAAGAATGTAATTTCGGGAAGGATTGTTTATTTTTAACAGTTCAAACCTTTCCAATGAAATTACACCTACTATGCCTAGCCATGGCCTTTACTGGGCTTATTTTTTCCCAATCGAAGTTAAGCAGCACCTTTAGGGAGCTTCGAAAAGAACCGAAAGAAGCTTTTCCTCGGTTTATCCGATTTAATGAAAGTGTTCAAGTTGCCCCTGAAAACCATATTACTTGGCTTAAGGAGGTGTTTGAGTTACCTGCTGAATACACCTTGCAATTTACCGATCGTTCTACCGATCAATTGGGATGGTTCCACTATTCGTACAAAGTTTACTATAAAGGAATCGAAGTACGTAACAACATCCTTAAGGTGCACATGCAAGGAAACCGGGTCATTTCGGTGAATGCCGAGCTCAATAAAGTCCTGGGGTCCGTTACGCCTTCTTGGAGTGCCGAACAATCGATCGAAGCCGCGTTAAAACACATCGTTGCGCAACGCTACAAATGGGAAATGCCGGAAGAAGAGAACTTACTGAAACTGGAACGTCAAGATCCCAAGGCAAGCTATTACCCCACACCCGCACTGATGTGGTATTCCGCCCACGGAACGGGTTCACCGAAGTTGGTGTACGGAATGGATATCTATGCAGACCTTCCGCTGGCACGAGCCTACGTGTTCGTTGACGCCCATACCTTAGAAATTGTTGGCGAAGAAAACCGTATTCACACGGCGGACAGTAATGGGATTGCTGTAACTGCTTACTCGGGAAATCGTCCAATTGTGGCGGATTTTTTCTCGTCGCAATTTCGTCTAAGAGAAACAGGTCGAGGCAATGGAATTCAAACTTTTAATTTGAACAATACATCCAATTATGGTGCGGCAGTGGATTTTATTGACGCAAATAATATTTGGAACAATACAACCAACATGGATCAATACGCCGGAGATGCGCATTGGGGATCTGAAAAAACCTACGATTACTACTGGCAAATTCACAACCTTAACAGCATCGACGGAAACGGCTTTGCACTGAAAAGCTACATGCATTACAACACCAATTACAATAACGCCTTTTGGGATGGGCAGCGCATGACCTATGGCGACGGTGATGGAAGCATGTTTACCCCATTAACCGCTATCGATATTACGGGCCATGAAATTACCCACGGATTAACTTCTAATACCTCGAATTTGGTCTATTCAAATGAATCGGGAGCCATTAACGAATCATTCTCGGATATTTTTGGTGTTTCCGTAGAGTCTTTTGCCAACAACAACACCTTGAATTGGCTCATTGGCGAAGATGCCACACCCAGCGGCAATGGTATTCGAAACATGGCTAATCCAAACGCTTTTAGCGACCCCGACACCTACTTGGGAACGAACTACTACACCGGATCGCAAGATAATGGAGGCGTACATACCAATTCGGGCGTTCAGAATTTTTGGTACTATTTGTTAACGGTTGGCGGCTCAGGTACCAACGACAACAACCAAGCGTACAATGTTACGGCGTTGGGAATGTTGAAAGCATCGCGCATCGCCTTTCGAAACAATACCGTTTACCTCACACCGAATTCCAATTATTCCGATGCACGTTTTTATGCCATTCAAGCGGCTATTGATCTTTACGGAGCTTGTTCTCCGGAAGTAATGAGTACCACCAATGCATGGCATGCCGTTGGCGTAGGTCAGGCTTTCTCGTATTCCGTGAACGCCCAATTTACCACCGCCTTCCAGAATTATTGCCAAGCACCGGCTTTGGTGAATTTTACCAATCAAAGCTTCAACGCAGGAACCTTCCTTTGGAATTTTGGGGATGGAACCACCTCCTCCCAATTGAACCCTTCCCATACCTACCAAAATCCTGGCTTGTATTCGGTTAGCCTCATCGCGAGTGGAGGAGCCTGCGGTTCAGATACGTTGACGTTAACCAACTACATCAACGTCGACCCCAACCTTCCTTGTGCCATTACCCTGAACCCTGCTGGATTAAACCAGACACAAAGTTCTTGCAGCGGAACTTTATTCGATCCGGGAGGCGTGGCAGCGAATTATCAGGATTTGGTCACCAGTGAAATTACCATTGCACCAACCGGAGCATCCAATGTCACCTTAAACTTCTCGGTGTTCGACCTTGAACTGGATTACGACTATTTGTACATTTATGATGGCCCAACCAACTTGAGCCCACTGATAGGCCAATATACAGGAAATACCTTGCCGAACGGCGGCACGATTCAAAGCACCTATGGGGCGGTTACCCTTAAATTTTTCTCGGACACGTATGTGAACAATGCAGGTTTCATCATGACCTGGACTTGTCATATTCCAAGCTCGCCGCCGGTTACAGATTTTGAAGCGAACACAACAGCGAGTTGTACCGGAGAAATTCAATTCCACGATCAAACCACCGGTGGACCGACCTCATGGAACTGGAATTTTGGAGACGGTACCTCCTCAACCCTACAAAATCCCACGCACATTTATCAGCAGAACGGTACGTTCACGGTAACCTTGGTCACTGCCAATAACTTTGGATCGAATCCTTTTTCCATCCAAAATTACATTACCATCAACCGACCGAATGCGCCCGTGGCGAATGGGGTTGCGATTTGTTCTCCCGATTCCGTAACCGTGTTGGCCACAGCCAACGGAGCTATTAGTTTCTACGATGCACCCATGGACGGAAATCTCTTAGATACTGGGGCAGTTTACAGTGCCTTTTTAGCACAAACGGATACGATTTGGGTAGAAAATGTGGAAACAAATTCGGTGCAATATGTGGGGCCAGTGAATAACAGCTTTGGCACCGGGGGACAACACAACAATACCTCAACGCAATATCAAATCTTCTCGGTGCAACAGCCCTTAACGCTTGTTTCGGCGTGGGTGAATGCTGGAGCGGCGGGCGATCGCACTATCACGCTTTGGGATGCAAGCGGAAACCAGTTGGATTCAAGGTTTCTCAATATCCCATCCGGCGGATCACGCATTTCCCTGAATTTTCACCTGGATCCAGGCGTCAATTACCGAATCGGAGGTTCACAAATGAACCTGTATCGAAACAATGCCGGGGCCACGTATCCGTACCAGCTTCCCGGGTTGATTTCTATCACAGGATCCAGTGCCGGTGCAGGGTACTATTATTATTTTTATGATTGGGAGGTGGTTAAAGATCCTTGCATCAGCCCAAGAACCCCGGTTTATTTAGTGATGGATGAGGTTACGGCAGCTGCGTCGGTATCCTCCTTCGGTATGACAGCCACGGTTAGCGCAAACCAAAGCACCAACGCTACCAACTATAGTTGGAATTTTGGCGACAACAACACGTCAACACAAGCAACACCGACCCACACCTATAGCGTTCCTGGAACCTACACGCTGACCTTAGTGGCCTCCAACGCCCATTGTTCGGATACTGCGATCTTTGATGCTACCGTGAACAATGCCGGTTTGGAAGAATTAGCTTCCATTGGTTGGGGGATTTTCCCTAACCCGGCAAGCGAGGAAATTACCCTTAAGTTCTTTGGTGAACAGCCCGAACGGTATAAGGTATATGACGCTCAAGGCCGTTTGGTTTTGGCAGGCAAGGTAGATGCGATGACAACCCAACTTAGGATCCGTGAATTAGGCCGTGGGGTGTATCAGGTACAGTTAGGATTTAGCGGTGGCAAAACGTCGAGCAAGACCTTTGTGAAAATGGATTAATTTCCAAAAATCACTTCGTCGGTTATTTCACGCACCATCTTAAAAAGTTCTTGCTTAAAATCAATGGGGTTATAGGTTCCACGTTCGATTTTACGCAATTTCTGTTCCCATTGTCCGGTTAGTTCAGGGCTTTTAAGCAGGTCGTTTTTAATGGTGTCAATCAAATCGATTCCTGTGGTAGTCGCGATGAGGTTCTTTTTCTTTTTTTCAATATAGCCGCGTTTGAATAAGGTTTCAATTATCGCCGAACGCGTCGAAGGACGTCCAATCCCATTTTCTTTCATCAAATCTCGCACGGCTTCATCTTCCACGAATTTTCCAGCGGTTTCCATTGCACGAAGTAAGGTAGCTTCCGTGTAGGGCTTAGGAGCGCTGGTTTTTCCTTGATGTACAAAAGGTTCATGTTCTCCTTGTTCTCCTTCCGTAAACAACGGTAAGACTTTTTCTTCACGCTCTTCCTTTTGGGTGGTTTTAGATTCCAATGCCTCATAAATTACCCGCCATCCTTTGTCGAGTATTTGTTTTCCTGAAGCTTTAAAGGGTAACGTGGCTACTTTTCCAAGGACGGTGGTATTAGAAACCTTGCATTCGGGATAAAAAACAGCGATCAAGCGCCGTGCTATCAGGTCGTAAATTTTCTGTTCGTCGGAAGAAATACCCGATGGCTGGACGCCTGTGGGGATAATGGCGTGGTGGTCGGTAACCTTTTCATTGTCGAACACGCTTTTTAGTTTCGGAAGAGGTTGATTCAGTAAAGAAGCCGTATAGGATGCATAGTCTTTGAGGCCCCGAAGAATATTCGGAATTTTTGGATGCAAATCCTCGGTGAGATACGTGGTGTCAACGCGCGGATAGGAGACCAGTTTTTTTTCATAAAGATTTTGTACGTGTTTAAGGGTGTCGTCGGCACTGTATCCGAATCGCTTATTGGCATCAACCTGCAAGGAAGTTAAATCGTACAATCGAGGATTCCCTTCTTTCCCTTCTTTTTGCTCAAAAGAGGTTACTTCGAAAGGTTTTCCTTTCAAGTAATCCAATCCTTTTTGTGCGCGCTCTTCGCTTTTCAGTCGGTCAATTTGGCACAAGAATTCCGTTTCACGATACAGGGTTTTCAGTTCCCAGTAGGTTTCCGATTTAAAGGCGTTAATTTCTTTTTGTCGTTGAACAATCATTGCCAGGGTAGGGGTTTGTACCCTTCCAACCGAAAGTACTTTCTGGGGGCCACCAAATTTTTTAGTGTAGAGCCGTGTTCCATTGATTCCAAGAATCCAATCGCCGATGGCCCGGGAATTTCCTGCGGCGAACAAGTTGTCGAATTCCGCGGCATCTTTTAACGTTGAAAAACCTTCTTGGATGGCCTCATCGGTTAGCGATGAAATCCACAACCGTTTTATGGGCTTTTTGCATCCGGCTTTGAGCAATACCCATCGTTGAATTAATTCCCCTTCTTGTCCGGCATCACCGCAGTTGATGACCTCTTCACAGGAGTGAACAAGATGTTTGATGACTTCGAATTGTTTTTGAACGCCGTCGTTGGTGATAACTTTAATTCCAAAGGATTCAGGAATGATGGGTAAATCCTCAACGCGCCACTGTTTCCAGTTTGGATGGTAATCTTCAGGTTCTTTTAAGGTACACAAATGTCCAAAGGTCCAACTCACCCAATAGCCATTTCCTTCGAAATACCCGTCTTTGCGCGAAGTCGCCCCGAGCAATTTCGCTAAATCACGAGCAACGCTCGGCTTTTCCGCAATGCAAAGTTTCATTCAGTGTCTGCTACTACTTGTTCCCTTGTTGATAGGCTTCAATGCCTTGCATTAACCACCTCCGGAAATCCTCGGCATTTCCATGATGCTCGTAATCTGCTGACCCATTACGCAAATCTTGGTCGTCCTTCCCAATCATACGGTAATATGGCTGGGTGTTACTTTTGTAACGTGTAGCTTGAAGAAAACTCCACTTATGGCCAACTTCGCGAATGGTCATGGTTTTTCCGGGCGCATATTCTTTTTCTCCTTGTTCCGCTTTAGGTAATTCGGTTTTTTCATCTACGTACAAAGAAACAATGACCATTTTATCCCGCAAAAGTTCAAGGATGCCGGGTTCACCCCACACTTTTTCTTCCATCTTGCGGCAATTAAC
>RFQF01000077.1 GCA_009925805.1 Flavobacteriia bacterium
TTGATCCATGGACATCACCGACAATCTTTTTTTACGAATAAAATCAATGCCGTTGTTGGAGGCAATTTTGAAGAGCCAGGTGCTGAAAGCAAAGCTCGGTGAATATTGGTCAATGCGGTTGAACGCCTTTCCAAAAGCTTCGATGGTGAGATCGTCGGCGTCATCGGGATTCTTCACCATTTTCAGCATCATAAAGTAAATGGAGTCACGATAGCGTTCCATCAGCTCTGCATAAGCGGCTTGATTTCCTACTTTCGCCTTGTCTATTAGCACTAAATCGTGTTTAGCTTTGTCCGAAAGATGCTCTGTTTCTACCATGTTGTTTTTGCTTTACGTTTTGCCGACCAATAAAGCAGTGGAATCAGGATTGAATAAAGGAAGTCCCACCAAGGGAAAAACCAAGCCAAGCCGCGTTCATTCAATTTCCACAAACCTCGACCTTGCACCCCCCATTTCATCAACAACAACCCACCGAAGGAACTCAATGCCAAAATTCCCGCATTATTTGTCAAGCACAAAAGAATAAAACAAATAGCAGTCATCCACAGGGTAACAGGATATATTCCTAACAACGTTTTTTTAATAACCTGATACTTGCCCGAAGTCGTGTAATGTCGCGTCTTTTGCAGCCTCCAACGAAACCACTCCGTATGGGCATCGGAATAACAAAAGGACGCGGGACTCGTTTGTAGGGTATAATTGCCTTTTTTCGCAGCTTGCTGGATGAATAAGTCGTCGTCACCCGAGGCGAGGCCGTAGTGCGATTTAAATCCTCCAACCGCTTCAAACACTTTTCGAGAATAGCCTAAATTCCTACCAACCCCCATGTAGGGAAGTCTTGCCAGGGCAAAAGACATGTAATTCAAGGCGATGAATGAAGTGTCAAAACGTATCAAGCGATTTAAAAACCCGGGCTTTTTCACCATGGGACCATAGCCCAGAATGATCTCCTTACCCTCGAGAAATCCTTCGGCCATGGATCTTAACCATTGGCGCGAATTCGGCATGCAATCGGCATCGGTTAATATAAAGTGATCGTATTTGGCCGCTTTTATTCCCAAGGTCAAAGGCAGTTTTTTTCCTGGACGCAAGTTGCGATTTTTATCCAGATGAACGATTTTCAAGTTTGGGTATTCCCGCTGAAAGGCCTTGATAAGCCATGCACTATCGTCCGTAGATTGATTATTGACAATTACTACTTCAAATCGTGGATAGTCTTGTTCCATGAGTTTAGGAAGGAGTTCATAGAGGTTTTCGGATTCGTTGCGCGCTGCAATGAGGACACTGAGTGGAGGATAAGTTTCTTCTTTATCCGCGAAGGGTTTACGGTGAATGAACAAAAACCGGCCATGAAAAAAGAGCACATAGCAACCATGGAACACTATGGAGGCAAGATACACGATCCATAAAACCGAAAGAAAGAGCGGGGTTTCCTGCATGTAGTCCAAAAATGCAAAGATGGTTCATGAAAACAAATAGCTGTATCTTTGACCACGATACTTTTCAACATTTGGATGCACTTTGAAACCCTTCTTACGGATTCTGAAACTAAAGCTCGGCGTGGGAAATTGCATACGGATCACGGGGTCATTGAAACGCCCATTTTCATGCCAGTGGGTACTTCAGCTACGGTAAAAGGCATTCAGCAACGGGAACTCAAAGAGGATATAAAAGCGCAAATCATTCTGGGGAATACTTACCACTTGTATATGCGCCCGGGAATGGAGGTAATGGAAGCCGCAGGAGGCCTGCATTCCTTTATGCATTGGCAAGGACCCATCCTCACCGATAGCGGAGGTTACCAAGTTTACTCGTTATCGAATTCACGAAAAATTGTGGAAGAAGGCGTTCGGTTTCAAAGCCACTTGGATGGAAGTTATCATTGGTTTACGCCCGAATCCGCCATAGATATTCAACGTTCGATCGGTGCAGATATCATCATGGCCTTTGACGAATGTACGCCTTATCCCTGCGATTATGGTTATGCTAAAAAATCCCTAAAATTAACCCATGATTGGTTGCTTCGCTGCGTGAAACGCATGGAGGAAACTTCACCAAAATACGGGCATGATCAAACCTTGTTTCCCATAGTCCAAGGATCGGTATACGAGGATTTACGCAAAGAATCGGCAGAATTCATGGCGCCTTACGGAAAGATTGGAATTGCCATAGGAGGTTTATCGGTCGGCGAACCGGAAGAGGAACTTTACCACATGACGGATATCGTAACGGATCAATTACCTACCGACAAGGCCCGATATTTAATGGGTGTTGGAACCCCCTGGAATTTGCTTGAGTGCATTAGTTTGGGCATCGACCTGTTCGACTGCGTATTGCCGAGCAGAAATGCCCGCCACGGCTTACTTTATACACGAACGGGTACCATCAACATAAAAAACAAGCAATGGGAATTTGATTTTACTCCGATCGATTCGGAATCGCCTTTAGCCAACGACCGATTCTACACGAAAGCATATTTGAGGCATCTTTTTCGAACCCAAGAAAACTTGGGACTTCAACTAGCTACCTTGCATAATTTGGCCTTTTACCTGGAGCTAATGCGCGAGGCGCGCGCGCATTTGGATGCAGGAACCTTCTTGCCTTGGAAAAAGCAACTTATTCCGCAACTTAAACAACGATTGTAAATGTTCAGTATTCTCGATAAATACATCATTCGCAAGTTCTTAAGCACCTTTTTTTTCATGCTCGGGATTATCATGCTTTTTGCAATGGTTTTTGATGTATCGGAAAAACTCAGCGAATTCATTTCGAATAACGCACCCATAAAAGCCATTATTTTTGAATATTACGTGAGTTTTTTCCTATTCCATGGAAACATGTTCTCTTCCATGATTGTATTCATTTCGGTTATTTGGTTTACGGCAAAACTGGCCCAGGATACGGAATTGGTTCCCATGTTTTACTCGGGAAAACCCATGCTTCGATTTTTGAGGCCATATATGGTTGCAGCTACGGTATTAATGGTTTTATCCTTGCTCCTTAACCATTACATTGTTCCGATATCTAATCAACTCCGTTTGGGGTTTGAGGAAAAGTACTACCGCGATGTAATGACCGTTCAAGATTACCATGCGGACTATCCTAATAATACAACCGTGTATTTTTCAAATTATACCAACGACCAAGGGAAGGTTACCAACCTCATCGTTCAACGCTGGAATACGGAGGGTAAACCCGTTTTTTTTCTCAAGGCGAATGTCGCCGTTAACGTTCCTAACAGCAATCGTTGGAAATTATCGCATGTGTACATAAAAGAGCTCCATTTTCCCAAAGGTACATTGCGCAATTTAGTAACATTAGATACGGTGTTTAATTTCTCCATCCAAGACATGGCTCAACGGGAGAATGTGGCTGAAACGATGACTTCTCCGGAGCTTTCACACATGATCTCCAAAGAAAAAGCCAAGGGGTCTACCATGATTCCCTATTATGAAATCGAATTATACCAACGTACTTCTTATCCTTTTGCCACCTACATACTCACCCTCATTGGATTTTCTGTTTCCTCGCAAAAACGTCGTGGAGGCGTTGGGATGAACGTGGCTATAGGACTAGGATTTGTTTTCGTTTATATTTTTTCCATGAAAATTATGGCAGTATCCGCGCTGAATTTGGGAGTTCCGGCAAAAATCGCGGTATGGATTCCAAACGCACTCTTTGGTGTTGTTGCTGTGGTTTTATATCGCCGTGCTCAGCGGTAGGAATTGCCAAAACTGCGCAGAAATTGGTTTTTGAAACGTATAAACACGTACCTTTTAATCTGTAATTTATATTATTTAGTCTTGCAATATCATTTCAGCATTGCATGGAATTGCAAAACAAGATTAATTTTATTCTATAAATCGAACATTTTTTTGCTATCTTTTTTATTAAAAAACTATGAAATCTTTCCTAAAAATCTTTATGCTTTTTCTCTGCTCGGGGTATTACGCGCAAAATTGGATTGACCAAACCTACCAATATGACAGCCTTTTGAACATTCAGTACGGCAGTGCCATCGATTTTAACGGAAATTCTGTGAATCTTAACTTGGATCTATATACGCCTAAATGTCCAAACCCCAATGAGACATCCCGCTGGCCCTTGTTAATTGTAATCCACGGAGGGGCCTTTATTGAAGGCAGTAAAAACGATGCTAGTGTGCAAGATTACTGCAAAGAATTTGCAAGAAGGGGTTATGTTAGTGCCAGTATATCATACCGGTTAGGTTTTATTTCAGACGAAAATGCATGGAATTGTAATTATCCTAATTACAGTTGCATATTTGCCTCGGATACAGCCGAATGGTATCGCGCTTATTACCGTGGCGTTCAGGATGCAAAAGGCGCCTTGCGTTACCTAATCAATCGAAACCAGCTATACTCGATTGACACGAATAATGTCTTTCTGGTGGGTGAAAGTGCGGGTGCATTTGTTGCGCTTGGAGCGGGACTTATGAATGATGCCACAGAACGGCCTGCTGCAACCTATGCACTTGGAGCACTTCCTGCTCCAAATCCAAATACCATGAATTGTTCTTATAATACTGGTCAAACATTCCCTGGTTCTATTCAACGTCCCGATTTAGGCGGTATCGATGGAACTATTGAACCAACCGTCGTACATTACACGATCAAAGGAATTGCGAACCTTTTTGGTGCCATGCTTTCTGATTTACTTCAGGTGCATCCTGCAAATCAAGTAAAACCTGTTATTTATTCTTTCCACCAACCCTGTGATTTAATTGTGCCTATCAATAGTAAGCAAGCTTTATGGGGCTTAGATTGGTGTATGACGAATGGCTATAATTGTTACAGCATTGCTAACACGCCCATCGTTCATGGAAGTCAAACCATTAGCGATTGGAACAATCAAGGTAACTATGGCTACACGATTCAAAATAATTTTACGGCGAATGGCTTTCCCTTCCAATTCGCGTTACTTCCTGGAAGCTGTTTGGACCAAGTGAATTCGCCGTGCCATAATTACGATAACATGAATCTGCGACAGTTGCAAATTGCTCAATTTTTTGCGCCCCACATTTCTAGTAATGAAATTTGCCAGACGCTATATATTCAAAACGAAACCATTGATTTTAAGCTAATACCTAACCCTGGAACTTTTGAATTAACCGTAACTGTAAATGATGGACTTCCATTTGAAATAATCCTTTATAATCTCGAAGGTCAGCCCATTATTACAACTGAAGGAGCCAATACTATTCGTGTTGATTCGCTAGAAGCAGGCCTTTATTTAGTCGAACTTAAACGACAAAATCAGCGCTTTGGACTCGTTCGCTACCTAAAACAATAGCCTAACAATACAGCGTTCTTTTGACCGCGCTTATCAAGCGTTCCACATTCGGTAAGGCTTCATCAATCAGCGTGGGAGAAAAGGCAAAAGGGGTATCGGTTTGGGTAACGCGTTCCACCGGCGCATCCAAGTAATCGAACGCATAACGTTGCAAATGGTAGGCAATTTCAGACGAAATGCTGGCAAGGGGCCAAGACTCTTCCAAGACCACACAACGGTTTGTTTTCTTAATGGAATTCACTACACATGGAAAATCGATGGGACGAATCGTACGCAAATCGATGATTTCAAGGTGGATGTTCTCTTTAGCCAAGATTTCGGCAGCCTCATGGGCTACTTTAATGATTTTCCCGAAGGAAATTACGGTCACATCGTCGCCCTTTCGCTTGATATCCGCGACACCGATGGGAATGATGAATTCTCCTTCGGGCACTTCGCCTTTATCCCCGTACATTTTTTCGGATTCCAAAAAGACCACAGGATCTTCGTCGCGAATAGCTGCTTTTAACAAGCCTTTCGCATCCGCTGGATTAGAAGGTGTAATGACTTTTAAACCCGGTACATGGGCATAAAAAGCCTCAAAACTTTGTGAATGCGTAGCCGCCAACTGCCCAGCCGTGCCATTTCCTCCACGAAAAACGATTGGACAGTGGTATTGTCCACCGGACATTTGCAACATCTTCGCCGCAGAGTTAATGATTTGGTCGGCCGCCAGAATGGCGAAATTCCAGGTCATGAATTCCACAATCGGACGAAGTCCGTTCATGGATGCTCCAACAGCAATTCCAGCAAAGCCCAATTCCGCGATGGGGGTATCAATCACACGTTTTGGCCCAAATTCATCGAGCATTCCTTGCGATACTTTATAGGCTCCATTGTATTCGGCAACTTCCTCTCCCAAAAGAAAAACCGATGGGTCTCTGCGCATTTCTTCTGACATGGCCTCTCGAAGTGCTTCTCGAAATTGAAGTGTTTTCATGGTTTATTTCGCGTTTTATGAATTAATTAAGCGGCAGAAAGCCGTTTTAGGTTCGTTTTTTCAAAGACGGAACGTGCATATTCTAAGTCGACGTGCAACTTTTTCTTTAATGTGGACGGGTATTCGTACATGGCCTCCATAAAAATCGCTTCTACAATGGAGCGCAGCCCACGAGCCCCTAACTGAAATTCCAGTGCTTTGTCCACAATGAAATCCAACACTTCTTGATCGAAGGTGAGTTTTACACCGTCCAACTCAAACATCCGCACAAATTGCTTCATCAGAGCGTTTTTCGGTTCCGTTAGAATTCTTTTTAGCGCTTTTTGATCCAGTGGAGTTAGGTAGGAAATCACAGGAAATCTTCCTATCAATTCAGGGATTAGACCATAGGACTTTAAATCCAAGGGTGAGACACTTCCCAGCAACTCGTTTTGATCCAAAGGTTGTTGATCGAAGGAAGAAAAGCCGATGGTATTTTTATTAACCCGATTCGCGATTATTTTTTCAATCCCATCGAAAGCACCTCCGCAAATGAACAGGATATTGCGCGTATCCAGCTGAATCATTTTTTGATCAGGATGTTTTCTTCCTCCTTGCGGTGGGACATTCACAATAGCACCTTCGAGAAGTTTAAGCAACGCTTGTTGGACCCCTTCACCGGAAACATCCCGGGTAATCGAGGGGTTGTCGCGTTTTCGGGCAATTTTGTCAATTTCGTCGATAAAGACAATTCCACGTTGCGCGCGTTCAACATCGTAATCGGCAGCTTGGAGCAAACGCACCAAGATGTTTTCAACATCTTCCCCGACATAACCCGCCTCCGTTAGCACCGTGGCATCTGCGATGCAGAAAGGAACATCTAACATTCGGGCAATGGTTTTCGCAAGTAAGGTTTTTCCCGTACCGGTTCTTCCTACCAAAACGATGTTCGATTTCTCTATCTCCACCTCTTCCTTGGAGCTTGGATTTAAAATTCTTTTGTAATGGTTGTAAACGGCAACGCTGAGCACCTTTTTTGCCTCTTCTTGCCCAATGACATAATCATTCAATAAGGCATTGAGTTCTTTGGGCTTTAACTGCTTAAGCTCAGGTGCAACGGTCTCTGAGGGTTTGCTGCGCTCAGAATCCACGATGCGACCTGCTTGAATCACACAATCATCGCAAATGAGGGCAGAAATCCCCGAAATCAACACATTGGGAGGGGCAACTTCTTTACCACAAAAAGAACATTCCTTTTTTGAAGGCATGTTATTTTGGATTACGAATCAACACTTCATCCACCATTCCGTAGGCCTTTGCTTCTTCGGATGTCATCCAATAATCGCGGTCTGAATCTGCGTACACTTTGTCGTATTCTTGTTTCGAATGGAAAGCGATGATATCGTATAACTCTTTTTTTAATTTCTGAATTTCACGGGCCGTAATTTCAATATCCGAAGCTTGTCCTTGCGCGCCACCAAGCGGCTGGTGGATCATTACGCGCGCATGCTTCAAGGCACTGCGTTTTCCTTCTGCACCTGCACAAAGCAATACCGCTCCCATAGATGCCGCGATACCAGTACAAATGGTGGCAACATCAGGACGAATATATTGCATGGTGTCATAGATTCCCAACCCCGCATAAACTGAACCTCCTGGAGAGTTCATGTAAATTTGGATGTCTTTTTTAGCGTCTAACGATTCCAAAAACAACAACTGCGCATTGATGATATTGGCCACTTGGTCGTTAATTCCCGTGCCTAAAAATATAATGCGATCCATCATCAGGCGTGAAAACACATCCATTTGGGTCATATTCATTGGGCGCTCTTCAATAATGTAGGGGGTCATAGAAGACTCAATAAAATGCCCTAAATGCAAGCTATTAATTCCGTGATGCTTTGTCGCATATTTTAAAAACTCATTTCCTTCGTTCATTTGACTAATTTTATTCTTCAAAAATAACCAATTCGAGGCAAACGCAAGGCGAATGGAATTAAAAAATCAGCCAATACCCCAGGTATCGACCCTAAAAAACCAGCGAATACTCTTTGCTGCCTTGAATTGGGGAATGGGACATGTAAGCCGATCCCTTAGTATTCTTCAGCAATTGGAGGATCAAAACAATGCTCTTACAATAGCCTGCAATCCCCAGCAAGAATCTATCTTTCGCGCGTATCTTAAGACGGTCCGTTACCTTTCCTTACCCGACTATCCTTTTATTTTCAACGCGATGGGATTTCGTGTTTTCGATTTCATGTACAGTCTTCCTGCATTGATTCGAAGATACCACCAAGAGCAACAATGGGTTCGAAACCTAGTACACCAAGAATCCATTACCTACATTCTAAGTGATCACCGCTACGGTTTTCGGAACCCTAAAATACCCAGTATATTTATAACCCATCAGTGCCGCCTTCCGCTTCCGTGGTTTGGTTTCATGGCGCAATGGGTACATCGCTATTTCTTGCGTCAATTCAATGTGTGTTGGATTTTGGATAATGAAGAGACACGGTGGGCAGGGAAACTATCCACGGCTCCAAACATTCCTTTTTATTACCTCGGAAATACTTCGCGCTTTCAAAGGACATCGCTTACGAAAAAATGGAACGTTTTAGTGCTGAACGGGCCCTCACAATTCAACACGCTCTTGATACGGCATTTTCAACCGGAAATCGGAAAGCTGGATTACGTCATTGGAACACATCCGCTTATTCCGTCGCATATCCCTCAAATTCAGGATTGGCAGGAAGCCGATCGTGTGCTGCGTGAAGCCAAGACCGTATACAGCTTTTGTGGATACACTACGCTTTTGGATGTAGCCGCCCTTGGCTGTAAGTGGCGGACTATTCCAACCCCTGGTCAATTGGAACAGGAGTATTTATTCCAACAAAAAACCCTCCGTGAAGGAGGGTTATGACAGGATGTTTAAAATCTTATTTATTTAACCGCGGAGGTAAACGTCGCGTCTTCCATAAATTTAATAAACTCGCGATCTTTGGATGCTTTTTCACGAAGTTTCGCATCTTTAGCAATAGCCGTTTTCAAATTGCTAACGATTGCATCAACCCCAGCATTTGAACGCGCTGCAATGATGGCTTTTAAGTAGTGAGCATCCGCTGCATCTTTGTCTTTGCTTTCAGCAAGCGTTTTACTCGCCTCGTCCATGGTGCCTACTAGCACTTGAGCAAGCGCCTTATTGAACGATGGGGTTGCGAAACCGGTAACAGCTGCACTATAATTCCCTTCATAAACGGCGATAATCGCGTTAT
>RFQF01000078.1 GCA_009925805.1 Flavobacteriia bacterium
ACGTGGCTCGGGTTTATGCGTGTGATGGGGTTCGCGTATTGCTATCACTATTTGAACTGGTTTAGCAAAACAGAGATTATTCAATGGCACAAAGTGCCCAAGGTGCGTTTCATCGCAGTAATTGTACTATGGCTCGCGGCCTGCGGATTTTATCTTTACGATTATGGCCTTGGTTTGAGCGTGCTTTTCTTCTTAAGTTTTACCCACGTGTTGTTGGAGTTTCCCTTGAACATCGTTTCTATTGTGGGCATTGGGAAGGAGGCCGGGGCCATATTCAAGCATGGGTTTAAGCCCATTAAATCTTAGCGCGCTGTTTTATTTCTTGGATGAATGCCGTTTCGTCGGCTGGAGAAATGAGGATTTCATCCCACTTTCCGTAATGCACCACAATTCCCTTCCATGCCGTCGATAATTTAAGTCCTGCATATAGACCGCTTTGCGGTTCGATTTTACGGATTTGTTCCAAATCAATGCGTTTCTTAAATCCCAAAAAATGACAAACCAATTGCGTTTCAGTGATGGTATAATAGGTGGTTTTAAGGATGGCAAGGAAAAACACGCCTAGGGCGAGCCATACGGCAAAGAGCGGCCATATTTCCACAAGGGAACCTTCTTCCATATAAACAACTAGCCCCACCAACGAATAAACGATTAGTACAAAAATCCAAACGAGCGGAAAGGTCCAATCGCGCTTAGACGCGTAGCGCATTACCAGGTAAACAATGGTTTTTGCCCCATTAAATCTTGTACCTTCGATTGTAAGTTTTGTAGCGCATGGTCATCGGACCTTTGCGTCAGTGCTGCGTCAATCAAATGCACAATCTCCACGATTTCCTGTTTTTGCACACCCCGCGAGGTAATGGCAGGTGTTCCAAGTCGAATCCCTGAAGTAACAAACGGCGATTCTGTATCGAAGGGTACCATGTTTTTGTTGACCGTGATATGGGCTTTACCCAACGCGATTTCGGCATCCTTCCCGGTGATTCCTTTATTACGCAAGTCCAGAAGCATGCTGTGGTTGTCGGTACCGCCTGAGACAATGGCATACCCAAGTTTCATTAATTCTTCGGCCATAACTTGCGCATTCCTTTTTACGGATTCACCGTAGGTTTTAAACCCGGGTAAAAGGGCCTCTCCAAAGGCAACGGCTTTTGCAGCGATGACATGCTCCAAGGGACCACCTTGAATTCCGGGAAACACGGCTGCATCTAACAAGGAAGCCATGGATTTTAAGTTCCCGTTATTCCATTTTAAACCGAAGGGATTGTCGAAATTATTCCGCATCATAATAATGCCTCCGCGCGGTCCACGCAGCGTTTTATGGGTGGTGGAGGTCACGATATGACAATGCGTCAACGGGTCATTCAGTAATTTCGCAGCAATTAATCCGGAAGGGTGGGAGATGTCCGCCAATACCAAGGCGCCCACTTCATCCGCGATTTGGCGAATTCTCGCATAATCCCAATCCCTGGAATAGGCTGAGGCGCCGCAAATGATCATTTTTGGACGTTCCTTTCGAGCAGTTGCTTCCAGACTTTCGTAATCGAGCAGGCCGTCTTCTTCGCGCACGCCGTAGAAAAAGGGTTGGTACAATTTTCCCGAAAAATTCACAGGAGATCCGTGGGTTAAATGGCCCCCATGGGAAAGATTAAATCCCAGGATTTTATCCCCGGGGTTTAGGCAAGCCAGGTAAACCGCAGCATTCGCTTGAGCCCCGGAATGTGGCTGAACATTGGCCCAAGTGGCGCCAAAGAGCGCGCATAACCGATCGATGGCGAGTTGTTCTACCTGGTCCACAATTTCGCACCCTCCGTAATACCGTTTTCCGGGAAGCCCCTCGGCATATTTGTTCGTCAGCACGCTACCCATGGCCCGCATGACATCGTTACTCACATAATTTTCACTGGCGATCAATTCGATGCCATCGGTTTGGCGAATGCGCTCCGCTTCTATTAAATCAAACAGTTCATTGTCCATGGATTTCTGGATTTTTTATTTTTTGGAGTTGGGACAGTCCTGTTTTCAAGTCGGTTTCAGGTTTGAATCCGGTTAATTGAAACAGTTTCGAGGAAGATCCTATTCGCCGCTCAACCTCGTAATCGTAGCGTTTTTTGGGAGCGTCGATGTAGTTAATTTCGGAAGAAGTATCCCAGACAATGGTTTGCAATCGAATGCACGCTTCGATTACATCGTCAATGTAGGTGAAATCACGGGTTTGCTGTCCGTTTCCGAATACCGTTAGGGGAGAATTTTCGATGGCTTGTTCGATGAATCGAGGAATTACCATGCGGTTGTCCTGGCGTTCTCCATACACGTTGAAAAAACGCAGAGCAATGGTGTTGAGCCCGGTTTCTTCAAAATGGCTGGCCAAATAAATTTCATTGTAGCGTTTCGCCATGGCGTAGGAAGTGCGTGGGTCAACTAATACATCTTCGCTCAGGGCGGTTTTCACAATCGCTGAGTGGCTGTATATTCCGCTGGTGGAAGCATAAAAAAGTTGTTTTACGCCTTGTTCCAGCGCAGCATTCACTACGTTGCGCGTTCCTATGACTTCAACATCCATCGTTTCTACCGGGTGATCTGCGACAACGTCTACCCCTAAAACCGCTGCAAAATGGTACACGGTATCAACCCCATGCATGCACGCATTTACTTGGGCAGCATCGCGCACATCCCCGAGATGAAATTCAATCGATTCCAGCACGCTTTCCGGAAGTTTGTTTCCCCGCAACAGGTTATCTAGAACGACGACTTCATGGCCCAATTCCACCAACCTAACAACAAGATGGCTCCCAATGAACCCTGCCCCTCCGGTTACGAGAACTTTCATTTCGTTCTAATTTATTTACAAATATCCTAAATTCCATGCAATTATGGAAGGATACGGCATGCGGAATGAAACTTGTGCGTAATTTCTTGCAATTCATCGTTCCAAATATCCCCTTGATCAATTCGATCCTTCCGTACCCTGCCCGATGCATGAATAACTTCCTGCGCATTTAGCGCGATGGCTACATGGGTTATTTTTCCTGCCGGATTTTGAAAAAACAGGAGATCGTCTTCCCGTAATTCTTGAAGGTCTATCAAGTTTCCTGCGCTTTGCTGGTCTTTTGCGTCCCGAGGAAGGTTGTATCCGAAGCTTTTAAAATACAGTTGCGATAATCCGGAGCAGTCGATTCCAAAACTACTTTTTCCTCCCCATAAATAGGGAACATTGAGCATCATGGATAATAAAGATTCTTTGGGATGCTGCGAGGAATCGAGGCATTCAAAACGATCTTTCCCAAGCATAAATGTTTCGTTTGAACCGAGGTAGCTGCCTGCGGGAATACACATTTTACCCCACGGACTTTTTACAGTTTGCATAAAGGATAGGGCAAGTCGGCGTTCATCGTGCCATCGTTGCACTTCTTTCTCGCTAAGACCGATGAGGTGCCTTCGATCGACATAACCGCTGTAGCCATCCGTTAACGATTGGATCTCAATCCAATGGGCACGTTGGGAAAGCACTTCGAAGGTTTCTCCAAAAACCAATTGGGTAACCATTTCTGAGCGGTCGCTTTCTTCGTAGCGTACTGCTCCTACGGGCGCATGGCAAAACCCAAATTTTTGGTGAGGTAAAAGGAGTTGCATGAGGTGGTTTTAGGAGGTAAAAATACATAGAGCGCGAGAATAATCCTTACTTTTGTTTCACCATGGAATCAAACGCAAAATTAATTTTAGTAACCAACGATGATAGTGTAAATGCCAAGGGTATTCAGTCATTGGTAAAAATGGCTTCGCCTTTGGGTAGGGTGGTGGTGGTCGCTCCGGATAAACCTCAAAGCGGAATGGGTCATGCAATTACCATCAACGATCCTATTCGGATGAATCGGGTGGAAATGTTTGGTGAAGTAGAGGCATACGCTACAACAGGTACGCCCGTTGATTGTGTTAAATTGGCCATTTACGAAATCCTAGGTCAAAAGCCGGATTTGGTAGTATCAGGCATCAACCATGGAGAGAATTCTTCCACCAATGTATTGTATTCAGGGACAATGTCTGCGGCTATCGAGGGAGCGATGGAAGGGTTACCTTCGATTGGTTTTTCCTTGGCCAATTATGCCCATGATGCCGATTTTATGCAGTATGAACCCTTTGTAAGTAAAATTATAAAGCATGCCCTAACCCAGGGGATGCCCAAGCATACGTGCTTTAATGTGAATATACCCAACCTGGCAAACGATGCCATTCAAGGGATTAAGTTTTGTACTCAAGCACATGCTTTTTGGGCAGATCGTTTCGACCGCAGGATCGATCAGTTTGGGCGACCTTATTTTTGGCTTACGGGTGAATTTGGGGAAGTGAACCCTACTGAGGATTCCGATTTACACGCTTTGGCCGCGGGATTCATAAGTATTGTCCCCACGCAATTTGATTTAACGAATTATGCGGTATACGAATCTTGTAAATCCCTTAACCTATGAATCAATTTAAGGAAACAGTTGCTGGAATGGGCATTGGTTTCGCCACTTTGCTGTTCAGCGTCCCTTTGGTTTTATGGATTATGGCTATGGCTTATTCCTACGAGTTTACTTATTTTTGGAAGCAATTTGTAACGTATTCGGTTTACACCAGTAAATACCTATCGTTGGGATGCATTCCGAATTTATTCTGGTTTTATTTCTTTTTAAATCGAGAGCGCTGGGCCGTAGCTCGTGGGGTTATTTTTTCTGTGTTACTGTTGGTACCCTACGCCATATATGTTAACTTTTTATAGTAATGGCGAAAAAGCGCGTTTTTATTATATGTGGGGAAGCTTCTGGGGATTTACACGCAGCAAACCTGGTCAAGGAATGGAAGCTGCAGGACTCCAATACGGAATTCAAGGCCTGGGGAGGAGATCGATTACTGGGAGAGCAAGTTGAAGTAAAAAAGCACATTCGAGAACTTTCTTTTATGGGATTCGTGGAAGTGGTGAAACACCTTTTTACGATTTACAAGAATTTCAGAGAATGCAAGAAATTTCTTACCACGTATCGTCCCGATGCATTAATTCTGGTAGATTTCCCCGGATTTAATTTAAGAATGGCTCGCTGGGCAAAGGAGCATGGAATGAAAGTCATATACTACATTTCGCCGCAGCTTTGGGCTTGGAAACAGGGGCGCATAAAACAGGTAAAAAAATATGTGGATCACATGTACTGTATTTTGCCATTTGAACCTGCATTCTATCAAAAATTCAATTATACCGTGAAATATTTTGGACACCCATTGTTAGATGAGGTTCATCGTTTTCGCATGGAAAATACACCCTTGGATCTCGGAGAAAAACCAGTTATGGCACTGCTACCGGGGAGTAGAGAACAAGAGATTCGACGAAAGCTTCCGATTATGTTGGCGGCGGCCAGATCGTTTCCCGAGTACCAAGTTGTGGTTGCATGTTCGAATCAAATTTCAGAAGATCTTTATAACGAATTTGATCTTAAGGATGTTCGATTGATTTTTGGACAAACATATGGTGTGCTTCAGGCGGCAAAAATTGCAGCCGTTACCTCAGGAACCGCAACCCTGGAAACAGCTTTGTTTCAAGTGCCTCAGGTAGTGTGCTATCGAAGCAATGGCCTCTCGTATTGGATCGCCAAACAAGTAGTTAAAATTCAATATATTTCTCTGGTGAACCTCATCCTAAATGACAGGTTGGTCGTTGAGCTTATTCAACACGAATGTACCCAGGAGCGCATTCAAGCTGAATTGGAAAAAATTATTGGCGACGAAAACTATCGAAACTCCATGATATCGGGATATAAGCGTTTGACCTTGGAGTTGGGAAATCATGGGGCGAGTCGCAGAATTGCTCAAAGCATGTTGGAAACCTTTGAAGGAATAATTAAGTAAAAGGCTGCATGCTACGAACGTTGTGCGGATGTTTTATAGGGATTTTTGTTTATTTATCGGGTTTAACTCAGACAATCCGAATTGGGATATCTCCAACCAAAAAGTTCACGCACATCAAATTCAATAATGCAACTGCCTCTTACGCTGTAGTAGCAGATTCCTTTTTGGTGGGCTATTTGAATAAAAATAACTCCCTAGAAGTCTTGTTGGGGACGAAGGGAAAAGTAGATTTATTGTTTTCTGAAAATCGTAAAAAGGGTTTTAGTAAAGTGAAACTCATTGCAGTGAGCTTGAATCATTCCTTGGATTTTTCATCGATTAGCCCAGTATTTAAATCGAAAGGATTCGAAGGTGATTTTGAAATAACCGCGCTATCTGATAGGTTGTTGGTAGTTAATGAGGTGGATACCGAAACCTATCTTGAGGGAGTTTTAGAGTCGGAAGGCGGGGAAGGCCAACCTATGGAATACTATAAAGTTCAAGCGATAATCAGCCGAACTTTTGCGAGAAGGGCCTTTGATAAACATTCAACAGAAGGTTTTAATCTTTGCAATCAAGTGCATTGCCAAGCATACCTTCACAAAAGGATGGGCAGTTCGATGATCGATAGTGCAGTGAATCAAACAAAAAACCAAGTGTTATTTACCCAAGACGGAGCCTTTGCACCCACTTTTTTTAGCGCGAATTGTGGGGGTGAAACCTGTAATCCGGCGTTTGTTTGGAACGAAGAAATGGAGGGCTTAGTCCCGTTGCGAGATACCTTTTGCACTAAAACCAAACAGGCTACTTGGGTAAAAACGCTGGACCCTACCGTATGGAAAACATTTTTTGTAGAGAAGTACGCCTTTCCCGTTGATGACTCCGTAAGTTATCATTATTTATTTCACCAAGAATTGAATCATAGAAAAGCATTTTTCATTCATCCAGGCTATGGAATTCCAATGCGTGATATTCGTGAAAAATTTGAGTTGAAATCCTCGTATTTTTCCGTAAAGTTGGAAAATAATCAAGTGGTTTTGCACGGGAAAGGATACGGACACGGAGTTGGTTTGTGTCAAGAAGGAGCAATGGCCATGGCCAAAAAAGGGTTTTATTACACGCAAATACTAGGATATTACTTTCCAAACTTTCACTTGGAAATTATTGGGGAAGCGAATCGCTGGGAATAATTACAAAAATATCCTCATCGACAGATTTAAAATACTTTTTAGAACGTGCATAATGTTCTAGAAAATAGAGTTTATCAAGCTGTTTAAGTGCGTTTTGATTTTCGGTCAATTTAGCTTTTATCATCCTGTTTTGTTCAACCAACTCACTTCGTTTTTTAAGATTCGAGTATACCGTAAAGATATCGGTATCATCTAAAAACAGGATGTATATTAAAAAAATCAACGAGGTGATGATGTACTTGTTCCGGAATATTTTTGGCAACTTCACGATACAATATTCGCCATAACTTCGTTGGCTGAAATCATAACGTCAAATAATTATACAAAATGAGTTGTTGATTATTCAGCGCAATTATTAAAGTCCTTACTAACAAATTGCGTGAAATCCCGTTGATCGGCTAACCATGGGGATACAACATTGATAAGATCACACGCTTTCGTAGCGTTTCCGTCACGGGTTTTCATTAGCCTAGTGCTTGCCATTACCCCGAATTTAAGTAGTTGAAAATCAATGGTAGATAAAATTATATCCTTTCCCATTTCGTCTTTGAATTTTTTGCCGTAAGTCGTTTCAATATCCAAATCCGTATACTTTTTTAGTTTCGGTATTTCCGAGTTCCAAAGTGCATTTGCTCCTTTTGTATCTTTTTTTTGATATTTTATCCTGGCTTGCATGAAAGTAGAAGTGATAGGTGCAAAGCTGATCTGACTGTAATAATCAAGATACTCTGTGAGAACCTCAAATCCTTCAGGGTCACCGATGGGATCCGAAGATATGTAGTCCTTTATGCCTTCATCGAAAAGATAACTCTCAAGTTCTTGAAGAAATGCTTGATGTTCATTGTCAAAAATAACCCCATTCTTGTCCAACTCACGGGCCGTATTAAAACTGGTTATGCATTCTTCCAATGCCGATTCAAATCGAGGGTCATTATTCCCTGATTTCACCAATCCTAGATACCCCTTTGCTAAAAATAACTGGGGTGTTGGATCGTTAGCATACTTGGGTTTTACCGAATATTCGGAGGCCTTTTCAACGAGTTTTACATAATCGGGTTGAGGTTTTTGTGCATACAAAGCTGCAAGTTCGGGAAACACGCTCCGAACGGAAATAAAATCTTCCGTTTCACCCGTATATTCATTCTCTTCCTCTTCGGTATCTTCTCCAACTTTCTTTTTTACGGTCACGGTAAGCGACAAAGAAACCGTGTAGTTTCCTACTTTCTCAAAATACACTTTCAATTTTTCACCTTTCGTCGTTCCGCCTTTGGGTAAAGTCCAGCCTTTTCCTGCCTCAGTAGCACCATTAATGGACCATTGGTATTTACGGGTGCCTTTTGAATCCAATGACTTCGGCGCATTGAAGGAAATTTCAACTAAATCTTTAGTGTCATAGGTATTGTCACTTTTAAGAACAGCTGGTTGCACTAATCGCTTATTCGCGGTAAATGTCAAATCCTCTTGCGTAAAAAAAGGATAGCAAACGGCTATACCGAAGAAGAATAGGATACTTTTCATGCTCATTTTTTTTGGCGCGGCGTTTTCAATTATAATGCCGAAATTACAATTTAATCATGACTTTTAATAAGTAAACTTAATATTTCTTGAGCAGCCAGTGAGAGTTTGGTCCCAGGTCCATAAATACCCATTACCCCGGCATCGTACAAAAAGGAATAGTCGTTTTTCGGAATTACCCCGCCAACGATAACTAAAATATCCGACCTATTATAGTTAGTTAACGCTTGAATTAATGCGGGCACCAAGGTTTTATGCCCTGCTGCTAAGGAAGAAACACCTACTATATGCACATCATTTTCAATGGCTTGTTTGGCGACTTCTTCAGGAGTTTGAAATAGCGGTCCTAAGTCCACGTCAAATCCCAAGTCCGCAAATGCGGTAGCAATGATTTTAGCTCCTCGGTCGTGCCCATCCTGCCCCATTTTTGCTACTAAAATTCGCGGTTGGCGTCCTTCTAGACGTGCAAATTGTTCGCAGCGATTTTTGGCTTCAATAAACGCTTGATCTTTCATAGCATACGATTGATAAACCCCGCTAATCGTTTTATTTTGTGCTTCATACCTTCCAAAAACATGTTCTAGAGCAGTGGAGATTTCTCCCAGGGTACAGCGGGCTAGGGCACATGATACAGCGGCTTCCAACAAGTTCCCTCCGTGATTTGCCGCATCTTCCAGTAAAGCTAACTTTCTTTCTACTTCACGTTCATCACGCACCGCTTTTAATTCCTTGAGTTGGGCTATTTGTTGATTGAGAACCATGGTTGGATCCACTTCAAGCAGGTCGATTTCAACGGATTCTTCCAATTGATATCGATTCACTCCCACAATAATGGACGATTCGTTATCGATTTTTGCTT
>RFQF01000079.1 GCA_009925805.1 Flavobacteriia bacterium
TCCGTTATACTAATTAACTCCGTTTTTGGTTTATTGGCAATGTCATCAATATATTTTGAAATTAATTTATCACTAATCCGAGGAAAATATTCAATGGAATTCAGCTTTAAATATCTTGCATAACCTCCAAAAATTTCATCTCCCCCATCCCCTCCCAGCGCTACTTTAACGTGTTCGGATGCAAATTTCGCAACGTAATACGTTGGGATAGCCGATGAATCCGCAAAAGGTTCACCGTATTCCTCCAGCAGATGGTCAACGATGGAAAAATCCTTGGGATTAAGGACGATTTCATGGTGCTTGGAGCCGATAATTTTTGAGACCTCTCGCGCATGAGGCAATTCGTTGAAATCTTCGTACTCAAACCCAACACTAAAGGTAGTTAACGGCGTTTCGAAGTTTTTTGAAGCGAAGTACGCTATAAGGGAAGAATCAATGCCACCGCTAAGAAAACAACCGAGAGGAACATCGGATACCAGCGCTTTTTGTACGGCGTTTTTGAGTTGTTCTTCGGTTTGGACAAGGGCTTGGTGCAGCGAAAGATTGGATTTTATGTTGTAGGTATGCCTCCAATAGGGCTTCACCTCGACGCGACCTTTTTTTAATTGAATGAAATGTGCAGGAGGTAACTTGTGAATTTCTTGGTAGATGGAGCGATCTTTAGGCGTTGCCAATTCAGAGAAATAATACCCAAGCGCAAAAACGTCAAGGGTGGTAGCGATGCCTGCCGCTTTGAAGGAACGAATATCTGAACTGAACGCAAAACCACCTTCATTATGGTAATAATAAAACGGCTTTTCACCAAAGCGATCTCGTGCCATATAGCAGACTTGTTGAAGCTTGTCAATAAGGACAAAGGCAAACATACCTTCAATGCGCTTCAGTAATTCTTCCATGCCCCAATGCTGATAAGCCACCAGTAAGACCTCTGTATCGGAATGGTTGTAGAATGTTCTACCCGCTTTTAGAAGAAGTTCTTTCAGTGCGCGATAATTGTAAATTTCCCCGTTAAATACGATAACTAAGGATTGATCATGGTTCCACATCGGTTGAGATCCCTGCTCGGATACATCAATAACGCTTAAGCGTTTGTGCGCCAAGCCAAAGTGGAAGCTTTCCTGTCTTTGCACGATATACCCTTCGTGGTCTGGACCACGGAATTGCAAGCAGGCGGCCATTTGCTTCAGACGATTCAGGTCGATTTGAAAATGGTTATGGAAGTCAATGATTCCTGCTATTCCGCACATGCTATGGCGTTTTTATAGATGTCCAATAACTTTTCACCGTACGACTCCATGGAGAACTGTTGTGCAAATTGTGCGGCATACCTTCCCATCTCGCTACGCAGTGGTGGATTTCCCCAAAGGTGGATGATTTTTTCCGCGAACTGTTTGGCATCGGGTTGAGAAATCAAATAACCATTTTTTCCATCTTCTACGAGGTATCTATTGCCTCCCCCATCCAATGCCACAACGGGAAGTCCTGCTGCCATGGCTTCAATTAGTGTCAAGCCAAACCCTTCGCTTAGCGCAGAATGCACATACCCATGAGAATCCCAAAGGTGTTTTTCGACATCATTTACTGTCCCAAGGAGTGATACTGACTGCTGGAGGTTGAGAGAATGAATTTTATTTTCGAGCAACATTCGTTGATCGCCCTCCCCTAAAATCGATAAATGTACCTGTAGTCCCTGAGATATTAAGATAGAAACGCATTCAAGGAGTAAGCCATGGTTTTTATTGTGATCCAGGCGTCCAATGGAAATTAATTTGAAAATCCCACAAGTTTCCTCCTTATTTCTTGATGATGAAGAAAAACGTTTGACATCAATAGCATTTTTCAAAAGAATGACCTTGTTTTTTTCGGGTAATATGTGTGTAAGGTAAGCATAAATATCCTCCGAAATTGCTACAAAACGGTTCCCACCATGGAGGTTATATTGTTTAAAAAGAAATTTCCTTTCAAAATATTGGGTGAGGTTACGTTTGGAAAAAAGGGAAGTAAACCTCATGTTTTTCAACGCCGGCATGCGGTCGTGCACATGCGTAAACCATTTCGCTTGCGGATAATGACAGCTTCTCGATACGATTTCGGTCTCGAACAAATGCGTGTGGATGATTTGGGGTTGGAAGCTTTCAATGGCGTTTTGGAGGCGATCGATTTCGTAGGTGTTGCGTTTCCATACCGACAAAGTCACCTTGGCCGGTACCACCTCGACAAAGGGTGCGATGTCATCGATGGGGTATTCCACTTGGTCTTCAAAAAGAATGAGTTTGACATTATTACCTAGACTCAACAATGCGCGAACGATATCAATTACCAACCTTTCGGCGCCGCCTTTCTTGAGATTAGGAATGATGTGGAGGATGTTCAACAACGTTTGTTAATTTGAGTAGCTATTAGATTTTCCCCCTTAAAATAAATAGAAAAATCGTAGGCGGTTAAGGCTTTAAAAAAGGTCTTGCTGGAAAGTGGTCGGTATCGATCATGCAGTTCGATAATAATTACTTTTACCATAGGAAGCCATGCGTCGAGGTTGGATTCAAACAAATTCTCCTCAGCTCCTTCTATATCAAGTTTGAGAAGGTCTATCGATTCAAGTTTGTATTTTTCAATAATATCCGACATTCCTATCGCCTCGATAGTGTTGTGAGAATTTCCAGTTGTAGGTTGAACATAGAAACTCCAAGGTAATTCATCTTCACCTGCGATAATTTCTAGGGTGCAAGATTCAGACCATACCCCTTTTTGTTCTGCATAAAATCCATGATATGGCGATAAGTTTTTCATTAGCAAGTTGAAATTCTCTGGTTCAGGTTCAAGGGCAATAACTGTTGAATCTGGATACTTATTTTTAAAGAAAATCGACGCCAAACCAATATTCGCGCCACAATCGATGATGGTTTGCGGGGTAAAATCTAATGAAATATCATAATCTTTATAGTAAAAAACTTGATCAACGACAAGTTTATCGGAAGAATCCCCACGAATAAAAAAAGGATATTTAGTCCTTTTTAACCTGATTTGATTTTCTTTATGCTTTTTAGGGTTTAAAAAAAAGAGTTTCAGGCCGTCCTTTACACCTAATTGAATAAAGTGATTTAAAAGTTTAGTGGTCGTCAATAAGATCTTTAAGAAAAATTTCTTCATGCGAAACAATTTAATTTACTTTCGACCCAAAATAGCTTTAAGTTTCGATATCACTCTATGTTGAAAGGAGCGTTTAAAAAAGAACATTTTCGGATTGTGGTGTCCTATTTCCTTAGCCGTTTTTACCCAATCGATACGATGGATGTCTAAATAAATAAACTTTTGTATTCCGTGCTCTTCCATCATCTTGATTACCTCATAATTCCACCAAAGAAAAGGGTTTTTCAAACTCGTTAAATCAATTTTTTTTCTTTTATATCCTTCAAACCATTCTGGTTTTGGTTGAAATGAAGGTACGGAGGTCAAATATTCCTCAATTGTCTTGAATGTCCTATATTTTCTCAGCAGGTATCGATCGTCATGGTTGAACGTTATCTTTTCAAAACATTGGTACCAAATAAGTTTACTTAGAGTTCTTTCTTGAATAACGTAGTCAAAGTGAATTACTTTTATTTCTTTAAAATGGTAACTGTTTGAGTTAGCAGGCCAAGGGAGACGTATGTTGTGAATGATGGCTTGAGAAGTAGCTTCAATGGTGGAAATACCATCGTCCACCAAACCAACCATCATTTTTAATTTCCCAAAATAAGTATCATGTTCCGCGTTCACATTCACCCTATCCATCAGGATTACATCGCCTTTGTTGAGTTTCTGTAAGGTTAACCATTCCGGCGAGTCGGCATAATTGGCCGTAAAAATCTCATCGGCATCGAGGGCAAAAATAATTTTATCACCTTCAATAGCCCTTGCTGCGCTGAGGAGGATTTTAGTCCGTTCAAATTCATTGTAGGGAAGTTCATTGTTAACCACTATTACTTTATCGAATCGTCCCGCAATTTTTACACTGTCATCTGTGGAACCTTGATCCGCAAGAATAATATGGTCTGCCCATAAGGATGTAACAGTCAAGAATTTATCCAATATCCAAGATTCATTTTTAATTGGAGTAATACAAATAAGTTTATAATTATTCATGTGGAGATTGTTGGCTTTGTATATAGGTAACACGCTGTTTAAGGTTTAAAAATCTTAATTCAATTCGATGATACGAAAAATGGGCAACAAGTAAGGTGATACTAATAGTTAGCGTGTAATAAATTAGATTAAAACTAATAGTTGACTGTGCTAGGGGGAAAATAACTCCCAAAACCAAATAAATTACCAACCAGTGATAGACATAAATTCCGTAAGAAATTTTGCCTAGGTATTTCAATATGCCTATTTCTAAATGGAATATTGAATTCGGATTTGTGGCAAGGTTAAATAGAATGATTCCAAAAACTAAGGAATAAAATTCATCGTTAAAAATGGGTAAATGAAAACCTACAATCCACCCTCCAAACCCGAGAAGTAAGGCGATAATCTGTATCCATTTTGCGTATAATATAGCGGTAACAACTTTGTTTTTGTTCATGTAGTACCATGCGAGGATTCCGCCTATTGCCATGGAATTAATTTTAAAGTACA
This sequence comes from Flavobacteriia bacterium, assembly GCA_009925805.1. Taxonomy (GTDB): domain Bacteria; phylum Bacteroidota; class Bacteroidia; order Flavobacteriales_D; family Crocinitomicaceae; genus UBA952. The sequence continues at coordinate 4,618 of RFQF01000079.1, forward strand.
TGAAGAAATTAGCTGTTTGTTCTAAGATTTTTGAGAATTTCGGGTCGTTGTTAAAATAATGTAATCGTAGGTAATCACAACCGTGGGGAAGAATCGTTACCCCAACGATAATCCATATCAGTGGGAGCGTCAGGTTGCTGAATTTGCGAATCATCCATGGCCAAAAAAGATAAAATTGTTCTTCTGTGCCTATGGTTCCTAAGTGGAAACCTCCCCCGAGGCCTGTAATTCCAAAACTCACGAAGTTGGGAACGATGAAAAAATAAATGATGAGCGTTGGTATTAAGGAAATGGGGTCAGACCAGTCGGGTTTTGCATAATAATCCATCGGAACCACAAATGGCATTACAAAAAATAAAAGTACCAAGGCTAAAAAATAAATTGGCCAAATTCGCAATATCCTTCGGTAATAAAAGCGTAGTACATCAACCTTTCCGAATTCTTGTTTTTCTTTTAATAACAAAAAGGTGATCAAAAATCCGCTAATCACAAAAAAGAGCAATACACCAAGATGTCCAGAAGTGTTTTTATAGAAGGGCAAATGCATTAAGTTTGGAATTTGTAACGAGGATTTTGAAAGTTCCAAATGCCCTAATAAAACACTCAAGGCCCCAATTGCTCTAAGGCTATCAATTCCTCTGAAATAGATGCTATTTTTTGGCTTCAATGGCTGTTAAAATTTTATTCAAATAGTCAAACTCTTGCAGTTCAAGTACAGGAATTCCTAATATCTCGCTCTCCTTGGCCACTAGGCCCCACGATTCGTTAAAGGACAGGTATAAATTGAGGTCCATGGAGCCCAATACCCCCAAAAAATCTTCGCGATTCATATGCTTTCCGTGACCAATGATCCTTTCCTGCATACCTAAATAATCAAAGGGTGTGTTATCCAACACGTGCACCACGGTATTGGGCAGCATGAGCGTATGCACCACCTGGTTATGCAGGTTTTTGTTGAATGTATTGGTGCCGAACACCCCAATATGGATTTTGGTTCGGTCGAGTTGCAGCTTTTGAAGTCCTTCGGGAAGGATGGGGTTTGCCAAAGGTTGATGAACCGCTTGTAAATTATACAGTGTGCGAAAAACGTTGTCCAATCCCTTTTTAACAAATTGAAATTCTTGAATCGCGCCTTGCTTACCGAGTTGAATCATTTTTCCAATCAATGCCTGGTGTTTGGCATCGTGCCACTCGCTGATGGTGCCATGGTACAGCACGTTCACCGCTACCTTAGTATGTAACGCTTCGATCCAATCGATAAAATACGGTGCGAATCCACTGATCAATACCGACTCGAATTGAAGGGCTTTAATCGCTTGAATACAAGCGTTTTGTTCCTTACGATTCAGCAGACATTGGGAGAATTGTTGCGGGATTTCTATGCTGTTTTCCGGGAACAGTCCCTGCGTAGCATGCGCGATGCCCAACCAATTCGGTCCCGTTGGCGAACCGTAAAGCACGACTTGGGCATGAAGCTTCCGCACACGAGTCAATTCTTGCAGAAGTGGAGACAAATCTCCTTGGGATGCTTGCTGAAAAATGGTGCTAAGAATCTTTTTTACCATAAATCAAGGGGTGCTTGCTGCTGTTCGGTGTTCGTTTGTAATGTCGCCTTATTTCACGAAGGTACAAAGAAAAAAGGGCTTGTTCTTCGCGGAGTTTCTGCCGCTCCTCCCCCATGCCTTTGCGGCGCAACAAGAAGTGATTGAGTTGGAAGTTGAAGCGCAGCATTCCTACATAAACTTGAAATACCCAAGGCGTCAAGGTTTTGTAAAAGTAAAGCAGTTCGGACACATAGAGTTGCTTGTCTCGGTTAGAATGCACTGCGCTTGATGCGCCGTTGATGTGGCGAATTTGGGTTTCCCCGCAAAAGTAATTCGTAAACCCTGCACGAAGCACGCGAAAACTCCACTCTGTGTCCTCGGAGTACAGAAAAAAATCTTCATCCAGGAAAAGCTGCTGTTGAACGAACGAATCCCTTCGAAAAAAAACACAGGCACCGCTTACCACCGAAACGGGATGGTTGGTATGATGGACCTGGTTGATGTTCATTGTGTTGTTTCGTTTTCGTCGAATGACACGTTGCAATACAATCCAAAAGGGATTCGCGTGAAGCGCTTTTTTCCAGGAAGGAAAATTAGCATGGGTTCCTACCAACAACGTACCATCAGGGTCCATTAATCGGCAACCAAGCAAACCGATGCGGTTGGCCATTTCTTTTTCCCTGTAAAATTCCAGCATTTTCGATAGGCTGTCCTCTTCGAGCCAAGTGTCGGAATTCAAAAGGAGTACATATGCACCTTGTGCAAGGGTTATCCCCACGTTGTTGGCACGCGCAAAACCCGCATTGTAGCCCATCGCGTGATACTGCACTTCGGGATGCATGGCATGCAGCATACGTTTTGCTTCGGCTTCAGTTCCGTTATCGATGACCAAAATTTCGAAGGATAATTGGACGTTTTTTTTTAAGCTAGCAATACATTGCAGCACCAAATCGGTGGTGTTGTAATTAACAATAATGACCGAAACTTCCATCTTGGTGGTCATGATATATATGAAGATTTAAATCCGTGGGCCGCAAAATGGGCAATTCCATTCCGAATTTGCTTCAATTTTTCGACGGTCATGCGCTCTCCCAAGGGGTAACGCGGCAGCGTAAGCAATTCGAGTTTCGGAGAGTTCAGAATATTCCCAGGATAATTTACGGCAGCCGTTTTGAATCCTGCTTGTTTCACGAGAGCAACGTCCCGAGCAGTGAAATCGCCAATTCCTCCATAGGGATAGGCGAAATGCGTGATGGGTTGACCTAATTGATTTTCCAAAGCTTGTTTCGAACCTTCTATTTCCTCCCAAGCTTCTTCTTCCGTAAGAGAAGCGAGACGAAAATGGTGTTTTGTATGGGCAGCAAGCGTCACCAAAGGATGCGAAGCCTCTTTTTTCAATTGTTCCCACGAGGCGGGAGCGGCAAAAGTTCGGGCTCGGTTCAAGGCATCAGCATCAAATAAACCTTGCAGGTAATTTCTGTTTTTTGGGGTGTCGTTTTGCTTGAACCTTTGCGCGATGCTAGGGTATAAAGCCGCGCCTTCTTCCGCGTTTTGCCAAGAAAAATGCAATGGGTTATCCTCGTTTCGAAGCACCAACTCCCCTGCTTGCTTTAGCATATCCTCTAAGGCATACCACCACGGAAAGGAAGTGCCTTCGGGAAAAGAACTGGTAACAAACACGGTGAAGGGAATTTCGAATTTTTCAAAAATGGGTTTACCGTGGACAAAATTATCAGCGTAGCCGTCATCCAAGGTAAATACTACAAAAGGCTGCTTGTTTTTCGTATTGTGAAGTTTCTTTTCTACATCATCCAAGGCAAGGAAGCGGTAGTTTTCGTGAATCAAGTAAAGGATTATTTTTTCCAGCGTTTCTGGAGTTATAGCAAGACCATGATTTAAGGGATAGCGCAATATTTGTTGTTCAGGAAGCACCCGATGGAGCATGAAGAGCATTCCTCGTCCGCCGAAAAGGGGTTTGGATAACCAACCCTTTGATTTGACAAAGAGTCCTAAAATTTTTTGTTCAATCCAAGTTAATTGCACTAGAAAGTATCATTATCGGCCGTGGTGAATTTAAGCATTTCTAATGGGATTTCTTCCGAAAAGGCAATGCCTCCTGCAGGATAGGAAAGGTTGTGCTTTTTTCCATGGCGTTGAAACCATTCATCGTAATGCGTAGAGGAAGACACGTGCATGCGTAGGTGCGGCAACCCACACCAGCGAGCAATGCGTTTCAGTTTGCGGGTAACTTTCAGAAAATCTGCTTCCGTGCGGACGTCCATGTCGCCAATAAACAAATACTCGGCGTTGAATTTGACCCAGACAGAAATACCGTTTACATCGATTAAAAAATTCCCCCCGTAGCATTTGTATTCAAAAAATTCCGGCGAATGGTCCACCACAGCATGTACGTCGCTGGTGATCGATGAAGCAAAAGGTTGGCCTTTAGGTTGGCGTTTAAGGATGAATTGACACCATCTCGTGTGCCAGGATTGGGGTAAACGGAAGGTCTTTTTTAAACGCAGCCAGGCGAGGCCTTTCACGCGCATCAAGTACACGGAGAGGTTGTCGAAGTGCGTCCAGCCCAGGCGCTTGACAAAACCCGGGTAGGAATTTTCATTAGGAAAGCCAAAAACCAGATGAATGCCTTCGGATTGGCAAGCTTCATAGGTAAGTTGCGCCAATTGCGTAAAAAGGCCTTTTCCTTGGTGTTCGGGGAGGGTCATGGTATCTCCGGATTGCGCCACCAAGAAGCGTTTGCCGCGATAAATCATGGTGCATGGATACACACCATAATAGGCGACAGGAGCGTTGTTTTCGTCGTACGCGATAAAGCCGATGGGGGAAGCGCCGAAAACATCTGTTTGTTGTTTCTGCTCTAATTGTAACTCGTTTAAAATCGATAAAAAGGTATTATTGAAAATTGGTAACAATTCATTGGTATGCGCTGATGAAATCCGTGAAAAACTGTAATATGGATTATTATGCAATGTTTTAAGGATTAGGTTGTGGTATTTCGTTCACGGATTTTTAAAAACGGTAATTCAACGCATAAATGCAATGCAATAGCTAAACATATTGATAGGGAAATATATAGTGAAAACAAAATGACTCTTTGGATTTCAAACCGAAACGATAATATAAAGTCGGAGAACTCAATGTTTCGAATAAAAAACCATAGTACAACACTTCCATGAACTAAATAAAGGGAATATGAAATTTTGCTAGA
>RFQF01000080.1 GCA_009925805.1 Flavobacteriia bacterium
GGCGCAGCTCCGGCTGCCCTACCCCTGACCTCCAGCAACGGCGTCAACGGAACTTGGTCGCCTGCAACCATTAGCACCGCGGCCAGTGGAAGTACTGTCTACACCTTCACCCCAAGTGCGGGACAATGTGCCAACAACGCGACACAAACCGTAGTGGTCAACACAGCCGTAAGCCCAAGCTTCAACGGCTATGGACCTTATTGCCCAACAGCCACGCTACCGAACTTACCGAGTACCTCGCTTAATGGGATCAATGGAACATGGAATCCAATTTCGATCAGCACTTCGGTTGGCAGCACCAACTATACGTTTACTCCTTTAGCTGGGCAATGTGCCACAGTACAAACCTTGTCAATTACCATCACCAACAGCGTTCTTCCAACCTTCGGCGGATTTGGTCCGTATTGTCAAAACACCCCAGGTGTTCCTTTACCCGTTAGCTCAAATAACGGAATTACGGGAAGCTGGATACCCCCTACGGTAAATACGAATATAGCAGGTTCAGGGCAATACCTCTTTGCCCCTGATGCAGGCCAATGCGGCGACACCGTAGTTCTTCAAATTCAAGTAAGTCCTGTAACTGCGCCTATCTTCCCGAATCTTGGTCCGTATTGCGTGGGGGATGTAGCCTCCTTACCCAACCCTAGTGTGAACGGAATTTCCGGAACCTGGAATCCTCCGGTTCTGAATACGGCGCAGCCTGGTTCGGCGAATTATCAGTTCACGCCAAATCCAGGAGTTTGTGCAACGGATACGGTACTTACACTTACAGTATTAAATCCTCAAATCAATGCAGGCAATGATACTGTGCTATGTGCCGGAAACACCTTGATTTTAGAAGCTAGCGGCGGCGGCAATTACCAATGGAACAACGGGGTTATTGATGGAATTCCTTTTACGCCGGGAGCAACCACTACCTATGTAGTATGCGGTTCTGTTGGAAATTGTACGGGTTGTGACACCCTTCTTGTAACAGTAAATCCCGCACCCAACGCTTCATTCCTCTCTGATATTAACGGATATAGTGTACAATTTACCTACATGGGAACACCTGTCAATTCTTATGCTTGGGACTTTGGGGATGGTGGCAATGCTACGAGTATGGATCCTCTTCACAATTATACGGGACCTGGAACCTACGGTGTTTTATTAACGGTTAATGCCAATGGGTGTGTGGATACTTATTTTTCACAAGTACCTCTGTATGCGCCGGGGAACGATGCGCACTTGATTAACGTGATTACCCCGGATGGCGATGGCATTAATGACTTGTTTGATTTGAATCTGGAAGGTTATAAGAAAGTGACCATTTTGATTATCAATCGTTGGGGAGACCTGATGCAAGTGCTTACAGGAACGCAACTCACATGGGATGGAACTGTGAACGGAGTTAAAGCCACCGATGGCGTCTATTTCTATAAATACGATACAGTAGGTTTCGATGGAAGAACTACCACGGGTCATGGATTTTTTCATCTAAAATAAAAAAAGGCAAATCATAAGCCGGGTTCTGTTCGTCTTGTCACACGTGACGCAACTGCCTATCATTTATCTAGCACTGACGTTGCCGTCAGCGTCAATCGACCTACCCTCCGGAATCGGGCGAGCAACCCTTAATGTACAAGACAAGCTCCGGTATACATGGTCTTTCAGCTCGTAAGGTTTACCCTGCCAACAACATCGCTGTTGAAGCGGTGAGCTCTTACCTCGCCTTTTCACCTTTTCCCTGACGAAGCGTGCTTGTCAAGGTAGTTTATTTTCTGCGGCACTTTCTGTATTCACAATGTGAACCCTTCCCGTTAGGAAGTACGATGCTCTGTGCTGCCCGGACTTTCCTCCTTCTCGAAAACGAGACGGCGATAGGCCGATTTGCCGAGGTAAAGGTACGATTAGAATTTAACTAACGGAAATTCTTTGCTGGCTTGGTGGCTGGATAGCACCAAACGGTACGAACCAGGACTTAAGGAATGGATATCGACAGTGGTGGAATGTGCATTAAACGCGGACTGTTGAAACACTAATCTACCAAAACCATCCAAGATGCGCACCTCACTTAACGGATTTTCAGCCTGTATTTCCAATTGGTTGGTGACGGGGTTCGGGCCAATCATGGCTTTAAGCGTAGGTTCTGCGAGGGAAGCATCCAACCCTAAATAGTTTTGTTGAAATTCTACTTGCGTAATATTACCGTTCGTCTCAGTCGCCTTTAAGAGCCAATCTTTTTGCCCATTGGTAAACCACTCGTATTCCACCCGTTGGGTAGGAGGCGTTCCAAACCATTGACCTGCGCCAAAGAAGGTTTGATACACGGAATCGATTTCGTTGATGTCGTGACGAATTCTTAAGGCGGGAAAGGTTCCTTTTGGGGTAATGAGGGTTCCCCACCCATCGACGTGGGAAGTTCTTTGCCGGTATTGTTTGATTTTAAAATCGATGACTGGATTTAAATCAATGTAGGTATAGCCGCGCGAATAATGCGAGTCGTTGTAATTTAAAGGCAATTTATACCGTGTTTCAATGGTGTCGGATTTAAAAGGCACACCCTGCCCATTAACCGCAATGGAATACCCCAAGGAGGTAATGGAGTCGGCGGTTCGTTTGGTATATTGGTTTAAATCACTCAAGGATACCGGGAGAAACTGGGATAATTGCGCCAAGGGCAAATCTTTGGTGGGATTAAAATAGGTTGCACGATAATTCGCTGGGGCAATGGGACCGAAGGTACCAAACACCAATAAGGAAGCAAAGCCAATGGGTTTAAATTCTTTCAGATATTGGCTGTTCGCCACCAAAGAACTGTAATCCCAGGTATGATTGGTGCCTGTCGAGGTAAAATCCAAATTTCCCGGAGGGGCTTGAGATATGCGAACCGTATCTCCGGAGGTACCAAAATCGGCCACTGTTAACGTAATTTGGGCCTCCAACCACCCACAAACAAACACGAAGCACAGGAGTACAAAAGCTCTCATATTCAGGATTTTCCTCAAAGTTAGTTAAATTGTAGTAAAAAAGAAATTGGGTTAATTTAGCGGGGTGAATCCTGAACCTCCCTTGCTTCTTTCGGAATTAAACGCCCTTGAGAAAGAGTTGCGTTATTTTAATTCCAACGACCTATTGGTTCGATTTTTCCCCAAGGATGTACACCTTTTTGAATCGGGAAATATTCCTTTAACGCCCGAAATTTCGCGGTTAATTCAAGAATCCAAGAAAAAAAAGCAGCTTCACGGTTATGAGGTTTTAAGTGTCGTTGAAGGAACGATACGCGCCAAGGACGGTTCATATATTCCTTTGTTTATCCATTCCCTTTACCCCCAAGAAAACCCGGTTCTAAATACGGTCAACTGGAATTTGGCTGAGGACGAATGGATGGTAAACCCCCATGTACTCGACTTTTTCCCAACTTCCAAGGAATCTCTTATTTCGACCGAAAAATCCTATGTCTTAGAGCATCTTGCGGCCCTTGGTGTTGAAGTTTACCCTTTAGACCGTTACCTAGGATTTTTTCACCCTTTTCGGTTTGCGCTTTACCGTGAAGTAGTCGAACTCAAAACTAAACCGGATTTACATCGGCTGAATTATTTTTTTGAGAACAGTATTCCCAACGAGGTCCAAGCCCAAGCGGAAATGTTGCCCCTGTTATTTCCTTCAGACCAATCCCAATACGAAGCCCTACAGTTGGGCCATCAAAACTCCATGGTGATACAAGGTCCGCCAGGAACAGGGAAATCGCAGGTGCTATCGAACCTCCTAGGCTTGTTACTTAAGGAAAACCAACGTGTACTTGTTTGCTCTTCAAAAAAAGAGGCCTTAGAAGTTTTGTTCCACCGCTTGAAATCGAGGTCTTTAGAAGATTTAATCTTTCTGCGAAATGGAGAACATAGTGCAAAGTCCTTACTCCAAGCGTTGCAGCAATCCTGGAGTATATTGGATCAACCCACTACTGTGGAACACAGTATAACTTCCACGGAAGCAATATTAGCATATGACCAAAATCTCCGCTGTTACCACAAGCCTGGGTTAATTGGTCGATTAAGTCCCCGAGAATTTATAGTGCAAACCGGCATCAATCCTTCGGAAAAAGGAGTCTTTCAAGCGGGGCTTCCATCATATGACCAGTGGTGCAACGACCAAAAATACTTGAACAATTTCCCGCCCCATGTGCTTCGAGTTTTGAGCCAAATTGCTCCGGATCAAGTCCTTCACACGTCGTTCGAATCTTTAATCGTGCAATGGACCCAAGCCCTTTCTTTGTTGTCGTCCTTGAGTTTGACACACCACGATGCTGACTCCCTGTCGGAATACCACCGCCGTTGTCAGGCTGCCTATGTGTTTTCAGGTGAAAATTACGAGCGATTCTATGAATTACGCACCCAGGAAAAACGGATTACGAAGTGGAAGAACCTGTTGGAAAATTTAACGCTAAAAAAAGCGCCGCTGCAGGAGAAATTAGCCGCATGGAGGCAGATTCCAACGCAGGAAGAACTCGAGGTATTAGCGGAAACATGGGAAAAAAACGCGTTTTGGGAGCGTCGAAAACTACGAAAACAACGGGCCGTATGGCTACGGTTGGCATCCATTGATTGGCGTGTTTTAATTAACATTACGCTGGATTATTATCGACTAACCGATCAGGAAAAAACCTATCAGCAGAAACTTCTTGCATTAGGCTTTCGAAACTTGAACGAAGATTTTACGGCGTATAAATCCTTTTTGCAACTTCAACAATCCTCTTTATTTACCCTCTTTGAATCCTTTAATCCTGGCGAGGTGGCGATGTATCGTGAACAATTCCATGCGATAAGCAAAGTGGTTTCAATTGTAAACCGAACCTTTCAACCCGCCAAATTTAGGGATGTAAAGGAGTTAATGGCGGGGTTGATTACTGATGCCAAGGCCTATATACCTTACTTAAAAGCATGGGATCAATTACATGTAAGAACAAAAAGTGCCTTAAGACACGAACAAAACCTGCCAAACCTTCAACGAGCGGTCATCGCTACCGAATGGAACCGATTTTTAGCCGAAAATCCTTCAATGGTTGGGTTTTTTGAAACGACGGAAGTAACGTTGCAAGGTTTAGCTCAGTGCTTTGAAGCGGCGGCATCCTCTTTCGCGGCGCAACTAAAACACCAACGTAACGTGAAATTCGATGCGTTTCAAAGGTTATTGGCTACTCCAAACCATCGATTAACAGCCCAAGAACGTCAGGAAAAAACGCGACTACGCGAAGGTAAACGAATGTTGGTGAAATGGTTTGCCCGCAAGCGTGGTTTCCCAACCGTTGGTGAAGTATTAGCCAGTCCAGCGTCGGATTGGGTGGCACTATTCAAACCGCTTTGGTTTACCAGTCCAAACTTTTTACCCTTGGACTTTTCCTTGAGCCCAGGATGTTTTGATGCGGCATTAGTGGATGAAGCTAGCCAGATGCCTTTAGCTCATTCTTTGGGAATTTTGTACCGTTGCGACAGAATCCTGGTGGCGGGAGACCTCATGCAAATGCCGCCATCTTCTTATTTTTCCCGAGGGCAAGGAGATCGAATGAGTTTATTGGAACACGCGGCTTACCATCTTCCTGCGAGGAGTCTTAAATTCCATTATCGTAGCCGTCATGCAAAACTGATCGCGTTCTCCAATAGTGAATTTTACCAGAACGAATTGGTGGTAGTGCCCTGTTTCCCGGATTATGAAGCAATTACCGATACTTTACTCACAAATGCTCAATACCAGGAAGGGGTGAATTTACAAGAACTCCAAGAAGTGCTTAGGATCCTTCAGGACCGAATCCATCAGCACGCTACAAGTTTAGGGATTGTGACCTTCTCGGAGCGTCAATTGGAGGCCCTATTGGTCGTGCTGAAACAAGCCAATCAGCCGAAGATTTGGGAGTACTTGGAAAATGGCAAGCTATTTCTTAAAACCTTAGAGCAAGTTCAAGGCGATGAGTGCGATGAGATAATCATTTCCTTGGGATACGCTAAAAACCATTTAGGTAAACTGGATTTACGCATGGGGCCTCTCACTCAACCGGGGGGTGAAAAACGATTGAACGTATTATTGACTCGGGCAAAATTCAAATTGCACGTTGTTCGGTCATTGGTTGCTTCGGATTTTGGCGTGGTTAATAGTCAAGGATTGCAGGTAATGAAACGTTGGTTAGTTTGGTTGGAGCAGCAAACGAAAGGAGCGTCCCATGAGGTACTTCTATCCAACGGTTTAAGTGGGTCGCAGGGAAAAATCAGCCTATCCCGAAATGCCGATTTAGCGGATTCCATCCTCAATTTGTTGGCTTATCGGAATTTATTGAAGGATCGGGGTTGGTATGTGGAGGAGACGGCATTTTCTTCGGAACCGGATCATACCCGAATCCTCCCGTTGGATGACATCGAGCAATTCGCTTAGTTCCTAAGAAAAGTCCTTTAATCACCCCCCATTCTTGAATGGCTTCAATCATGTAGGACGAACAGGTGGGTGTAAATCGACAACTGGGCGGAAACAAAGGAGAAATCAACCATTGATAGATTCGAACTAAAAAAATAACAGGAAACCCTAACCAGCGGTATAATTTCATCGATTTCAAAAATAGTAACTAAACACCGATTGTTGGTAATTGAAGTAACCAAAGCTGCCACACCCGGTTTAAAAGCCTTAATTTGGTTACATGAAGTATTGCGTCGTTATGGCTGGGTTGATTTTACTGCCGTTCTTTTCGTCGGCTCAACCTTGGATTCAAGAAGAATTGGAAGTTAAGACGAAACACCATCTGACGCGTGTCATGCACTCGGAAGCGCTATTTAAGGAACGATGGATAGATTTACCCCAACCGCAATTTTGGCGAAAAATCATGCAATTAAGCCCCGATTCCTGCATGATTAACGTGGCTCGAAATCGGCAAGTTTTAGATGTTCTCCCGGTTGGTTTATGGAATTCAAAAAGCGCATCGGAAAAAAGTGCCTACAAGGGAGCCCTCCGGGAGCGCTACGGTCTAGACTCCACCGAATCGCTCTATGTAACCACCGGAAAAAGTGACTTCTATCGCTTTCATGAAGTGTTTCCAACCTTAGGGCTTGGCCTCAAAGTTTTTGAAGAACATCTTGTAGATCCTTGGTATGCTCAAGCCATTTTGCTCATTGAAAGTCCTGCGCAACTCAAAAAATCCGTGAGTGGTGCCTACGGGGCTTTTCAATTGATGCCAGATGTGGCAAAACGTTACGGGTTGCGGGTTAATAGTCAGGTAGATGATCGGGAAGATTTTGCTAAAAGTGCCATGGCTGCGTCCAAACTTCTATCAGAATCCTGCATTCCTTCAGCGCGCAAGATACTCCATGCGCAAGGCATAAAATTTACCGAAGATGAACTCGGGTTTCGCTTGTTGGTGATGCACGTTTACCATGCTGGAGCCGGCAACGTCTCTGCGGTAGTGCAAAAGATACCTCCGACCTCCTCCCTCAAGGAACTCATTCAGCAAATGTGGGTTACGACCGCCGCCAGTTTTGGCAACAATTCGCAGAATTACTCGCAGCTGGTGTTAGCTGCGCAATGGCTATTGCATGATTATATTTATTCGAATTGTGAATCCATTGCTCCAATTTCGGGCAAATGATGGAATAAAGACGGACCTTTCAGTTCAAGCAAGGTAGGGAAATTATCCACAAACAATCCCCCGGTACCTAAGCCTTGAGCCAAGGTTAGCGGGTAATTTCCGGCAAATTGCGCAATCGCATTGAGTCCAATATTCGACTCCAAGGCGGAGGTTATCCACCAACCGATTCCTTGTTCTTCAGCGAGTTGGATCCAAGTGCTAACTCCTGAAAATCCCCCATGAAGGCTGGGCTTAAGAATAATAAACTGCGGTTTGATTTCCTCTAAAATTTGTTGTTGTTGTTCCGAGGTGTAGCAATCGATGAGCGATTCATCCAGCGCCACAGGAACCCGGTTTTGTTCGGATAAGTCCTTCAAAAGCGCGCGATGCTTCGGGGCTACAGGCTGTTCAATGGAGTGTACGTCCAAGGATTGCAACTGCATGAACCTTTCGAATACCTCAGGCTCCTGAAATCCCCCGTTGGCATCCACCCGTAGGGTAAGTTGGTCGGCAGGGAATCGATCGCGCACCGCTTTTAATAAATTCCATTCCTCTTCCCATGGGAGTGCGGCAATTTTGAATTTCAAAATGCGATAACCTTCAGCGATTTTTCGTTCCACCTGCTGCTGCATCCAAGGATGGTCTCCCATCCAAATTAATCCATTGATGGAAATCGCCTGCTTACCTCGGGCGAAAGCGTTATCAAAAATTACCTCGGGAATGGGACTAAGCCAATCGAAAAGGGCCATTTCCAACCCACAACGCATGGAAGGTTGATATAAGAGTTCAGGTAAGATTTGCAATAAATCTTGAAGGATTTCCTTCGGGGATAACGTGCATTTTTCAAGAACCGTAATGTGTTCAAGAAGCCTTTTTTCATAGGATGAATCGTCCAAAAACTCGGGGGTTAATCCTTCGATTACACTGCACTCTCCCTTTCCTGTTTTTCCTTGATAGGTCAATTCAAGAATCCACAGTTTTTTTTGGCGCAACACGCCGCGGCTCGTACCGGCAGGAAAATTGAAATCGAGCAGATGTTTGCTTAGGATTATTTTGCAGGCATCATCCATTGTTTATACCAGGATTGAAAGCAGTAAAAATACCAAATAAACAGGGCTTTGGATTCGTTGCCCTTCAGAAAACGGTTTACTTCCCGTTGTAGGGGTTCAGCCTTAAATAGAGCCTGTCGTTCTAAAAATTCGAAGGGGCTAACATCGCGTAAATCGTTCGCTAAAAAAGTACGCATCCAAGCATTTATAGGTATCGCAAACCCTTTTTTGGGACCCGCCAAAATCGAAGCTGGGACGTAGTCGTGAGCTATTTCCTTCAGCAGTATTTTCGTGTTATTCTTAGTGCATTTCAACGAATCGGGCAAGGCGGCTACAGCTGCATAAAGCTGATGATCTAAAAAGGGTTCGCGGCCCTCCAAGCCAACGGCCATGGTGGCACGGTCTACCTTATGCAAAATATCGTTGGGCAAATAATGTAAGGCATCGTTGAGCATGAGGGTGGCCAACGGGCTGCTTGCTCGGGCAAAGGGTGGGTATTCCATGGCTACATCTTGCCGTAAAAAGGTTCGAAGTTGGTGTTCGGCAAGCGATTCTGTCATGGCTTTCATGTACTTTTC
>RFQF01000009.1 GCA_009925805.1 Flavobacteriia bacterium
CACGTTTACACCGGATGGGGATAAATTCAATCAGGTGTTTAAGCCGACGTTTTCCACAGGAGTATCGACGGAAGGGTATGAGATGGTGATTTACAACCGATGGGGAGAAGTGTTGTTTGAAACCCATAACATGAATGTTGGATGGGATGGTTCCTACGGAATCGAAGGATTAGATTGTCCAACCGGCACCTATACTTATAAAATTAGCTTTGTTACCGTAAATGGTGCACAGGATCGAATTATACTTACAGGCCATGTAAATTTATTACGATAAAAGCAACGAAATAGATGTTGTTAACGTTTGGTTAACGTAATTTTGTTGAAATGAACATTGAATGAAAAAATATCTATTCTGTATAATTGCATTGTTTGGTATTTCCACACTGAGAAGCCAAACGCAAATTAGCGTTGGGAATCAAGTTACTACCTTTAGTTCCATGATTCGAGGGTACCATTTTACAGCACCAACGAATTTTACGATTTGTGGGTTACAGGTTCCTACGGATGCTTCTCAAGGATTGCAAACAGTTAGGGTTGTGAGGTTTAACGCGGCTCCTCCCCCAGCTTTCCCTGGAACTACCAATGCTTTTGTTCAATTGTTCACCGCCACAAATCAACCGAACGGCATTATCCCTTGCAATATTCCAGTGAGTACAGGTCAGATCATAGGGGTTTATGGCGCCAGAGGCAATTGCGTAAACTCTTATGGACCACCAAATTTTGTAACTAGCATCATGGGCTTTCCCACCACATTGCAGCGAAGTGGTATGCAGTCTTGCCCAACAGGAGGACAACCCATGACCAACATTTGGTCTGAAACTTTTTATAATATTGGTAGAATCTGGATGTATATCAACTGTTGCGCTGCGCCGACAGCCACCGCTTCCAACAGTGGTCCCATTTGTTCGGGGAACACCTTAACGCTGTCTGCCAATCCAACCCCTGCAGTACCATTAGCTGGTGCCTATACCTATAGTTGGACGGGGCCTAATGGGTTTACTTCAAACCAGCAGAATCCCACTATTGCAAATGCTACAGCAGCGGCATCTGGAACCTACAACGTTACCATAAATTCTAACTGCGGTTCAGTGAGTGCGTCTACCCAAGTTACGGTGAATGCAACCCCTGTAGCTACCATAACGAACAATACAGGAACCACCATCATCGATTGCAACGCACCAACGATCAACGTTACAGCCAACGGTGGAGCAACATATTCATGGGATAATGGACTTGGATCTAATGCCAATGCGGCAATTACTACGGCAGGAACATTCACGGTAACTGTAACCAGTGCGCAAGGATGCACGAGTACCGCAAACATTTCCACTACCGTTGCCCCCGTACCAACCATCACTATTAATAATCCAACCATATGCACGGGGCAATCCGCAACCTTAAATGCAGTGACTACACCTGCTGGTGGAACAATCACCTGGAATAGCGGTCAAACAACTAATTCCATTACGGTAAATCCGATGCAAACCACCACCTACAGCGCCACATATACTTGGAATGGCTGTTCCGCTACCGATACTTCTGTGGTTACGGTCAACCCAACGCCAACGGTTTCGGTGAATAGCGATACAATATGTAATGGAGACACCACGCAATTGATCGCTACGCCCAATTTGCCGGGAGGAACGTACTTGTGGTCGAACAACCAAACATCCCAAGCTATTAATGTGAATCCGGGCTTGCCAGGAACGACCTACTCCGTAACCTACACCTTAACGGGGTGTATTGCACAGGCTTCAGGTACCGTAACGGTTAATCCCGTGCCAGTACTTACCATTGCACCATTGATTATGTGTTATGGTGAAACAGGCACCATCACTGCAGTTCCTAATCTACCCGGAGGAACGTTCCATTGGTTGCCGAATAACCAGACCACAAATACCATTACCGTTGCTCCTCTTGTGACCACCACGTATCAAGCCCAATACACCCTGAATAATTGTGTGAGCAACCTGGCCAATGGGGTGGTGACCATTAAACCACTTCCTGTAATGGATTTTAGTATTGATACGACATGGGGTTGTATACCCCTTAATGTAACCCTTTCTATTGACGCACCAAATCCAAATACCGCCTATCAATGGACATCAACCAATAATTTTACAGGAAGTGGCCCAACGGTTCAAAACTTGTATGCTGCTGGGGGCTGTTATTCCATTTTTGTAGTTGGAACATTGAATGGATGCGTGGACAGTGCATCGATGTTGGGAGCGGTGTGTACGGAAGGATTTCCTACGGCTGAATTTTCTTCAAATGTGGCCGTATTTACTGAATCTTCCCAGTCTGTAGATTTTACCAATACGAGCATTGGAGGAGTAACGTATATTTGGAATTTTGGGGATGGTGAGTTTTCTACGGAGTTTTCACCAACGCACTTCTTCTTGGGGACTCAATCGGGAGCTGAAATTACCCTAACCGCCTCCACGGCCTTCGGGTGTTCGGATAGCACGAAATTGAGCATCGGGGCACAAGTGGGAGGTCTTTATTACATACCTAATGCATTTACTCCAGATGGGGACCCTTTCAATCCGCAGTTTAAACCCTTGTTTCCTGTTGGGTTTGACATTTACAATTACAATATGCTCATCTACAATCGGTGGGGAGAAGTGGTTTTTGAAACCAATAATGTAGAAGTAGGATGGGATGGTTCTTATGGAACGGAGGGTCTTGATGCGCCTCCGGGAGTTTATACCTACTATATACACATCAAAATGCCGGATATCGACAAGATCGTTGTATTTACTGGGCATGTTAATTTAATCCGATAAAAATCCAGTTTTGTTTTGTTAACTCGACTGAGTGTTAAACAAATTACCTTAGGTGCGCTCTTACTAGTCTTGAGTTTAGCGTGTTACCAGCTTTTTCAGTTATATGACTTATTTGAACAAAAACACATTCAGTTAAATGAGGACCTTGCGCGTGTGTTAAAAAACGTTGCGTTTATCCATGAGAAAGAGAATGATTATTTAAAAATTAACGGGATACTCCAAAATGACTTTAAGGAACAATCTAAGAAAGTTGTAGCAGAAGAGTTTGAACGTATGCTAGCGGGCCGCCAACAAGTGGCCATTCATGATACACTTTTGGTTATCAACAATCAAGTGCAGCCTTACTTAGTAATTCGAGGTTCGGCGAGTGATACCTTGTCTGGAATTAGCACACAACAAGTTACGTTTATTAGAGATATCCGCCAGTTACAAGATTTCGCTAAAACGGCCCAATCCGCAAAGAATCAATCAAAAAACATCACCGTTCATTTGAATCAAGAGCTACTACAACACATTTTCAAGAAAGCAAAATTCATGAATGAATTGATGCTCCAAGCTTTTCAAGAAAACCTATATAAAGACCCAAGCGAGCGTATAAATCCAGCGCTACTCGAAAAATTGATATATCAAGAACTTTCAAAAGCCAATCTTCCCAGAAATTTTCAATTCAATGTATTCAATGAACAAGAGGAGCCCTTTAAACTCCAGATAAGTTCCAAATCGTTTAAAGCAACAAGGCTATTAAAGGGCCTGAAAACGCGCTTGTATCCAACGGATCGATTTAATGAAAAATTATATTTAGAGGTCGCCTTACCTACTCAATCGTGGTTTGTTTTACGCCAAATGAAGTCTTATTTTTTGGTAACGCTAATCTTTGGATTTCTTTTGTTGCTAACCTTTTACAGCATGATAAAAACAATCAAGGTTCAGCGAAGCATTGATTCCATGAAATCGGCGTTTGTTTCCAACATGACCCATGAGTTTAAAACACCGATTTCCACCATTTCGTTGGCCTGTCAAGCAATGTCGGACAAAGACATCCTATCATCCACCACAAGGCAAGAAGTTGCACCGTATTTGGGAATGATTGATCAGGAAAACAAGCGCCTGGAGTCACTCGTAGAAGGAATACTACAGAGTTCCTTGGGTGCCGACAGATCCATTCCATTGAGGTTAGAACCGCTGGATTTGCTGCAAATCGTAAGGGAACAAATTAAACTTCAAGAATTCAAATTGAACGATCAGGGCACCATCAAGTTAGAAATTGTTGGAACACCTCAAAAAGCCAAAGGAGATCGTTTCCACACCATGAATCTGGTAGCAAACTTGTTGGAAAATGCGGTAAAGTATTCTACCAACTCCGTAACTATCGAAGTTTCCTTGCTTTACAATAATCCAACGGTGTTTTGCGTTAAAGACCGCGGCATTGGAATTGCAAAAGAGCATATTCCTAAAGTTTTTGATCGCTTTTACCGCGTTCCCACAGGAGATGTACATAACGTAAAGGGATTCGGGCTAGGATTGAGCTATGTTAAATCCGTAGCGGATGCACATGGTTGGGTTGTGAATGTTACGAGCGTGGTTGGAGAAGGAAGTACTTTTAAGGTAATTATAACTAGTTAATCATATGAAAATACTTGTTGCTGAGGATGATAGTAATCTTGGATTATTGTTGACCACATTTTTAACCGCGAAAGGATATGAGGTAAAACTGACCACATCCGGGACCGATGCATTGGAATCGTACCGTAATTCCCCGACGGATTTTCAATTTATCTTGCTAGATGTTATGATGCCCCAAAAGGATGGTTTCGCTGTCGCAAAGGAAATCCGATTAATCGATAAGAAAACACCCATTCTTTTTTTGACCGCCAAGAGTATGGAAGCGGATCGCCTCAAGGGGTTTGAATTGGGCGCGGACGATTATTTAACGAAGCCCTTTTTAATGGAGGAACTATTGGCTCGAATACATGCTATCCTTCGACGAACCAACCCCGTTGAACCCTCTGCGGAAATTAGCCTCGGGGAATTTGACTACAATATTTCCTTAGGTACTTTGAAAAGAACACACCAAACACAGAAGCTCACCACCAAAGAAAACGCTCTTTTATCGTTATTAGTAAAAAACCAAAATGAGGTCGTTGACCGTCAAGGGGCGTTAAGAGCAATTTGGGGAGACGACAGTTATTTTAATGGTAGAAGCATGGATGTGTATATTGCCAAACTACGTAAAATTCTTGGAGAAGACCCTTCCATTAAGATAATCAATGTTCATGGAATCGGGTTCAAGTTGATGATTAAATAGCTTTACCTTTGCTTAATGCAAAAGCGTTTTTTAGCATCTATTTTCATATCTCTTGCGTTAAATTTTTTAATCAAACCCTTTTCTGTACTTGTAATTGATGCTGGAATACAACGAGCCTTAGGGAACATAATCTACGGCAAGTACTTTGCGCTTTTATCATTGACGCTGATTACCAACGTTTTGTTGGACTTCGGCATGAATAATTTCACGGTGAGAAATATTGCTCAACAAGAAGACCGAATTCCTAATCATCTAACGAATATTATAGTATTTCGAGGATTATTGTTGTTGTTATATTCAGGGGTTGTTTTATTGTTGGCTTATTGCTTTGACTTAATAAAAAACAATGAAACGATTCTTGCTCTGTTGATAATCAATCAGTTTTTAGTGCAGAGCATTGCCTTGTTCCGCAGTATATTTTCCGGCCAACATCGATTTGCCCTGGACGCTTTTTTATCGGTGTTGGATCGCGCATTGTTAATCGTAATCGTCGGATTTGTATTTCTTCAAGTGCCCAATTGGATTTCGATTGAGTTTTTTGTTGGGGTTCAAACCGGATGCTATTTTATGACCTTTTTAATCGCATTTCTTTTTGTGCAAAGAAAAATAAATTGGGCGACCCTTGGGTTCAATTGGAGCTATGTTAAATCCGTTTTAATACAAAGTGTTCCTTATGCTATATTGGTGCTTTTAATGTTGATTTACAATCGATCGGATACTTTACTCATACGATTATTCGCCCAAAACGGGGCCTTTGAAGCAGGAGTGTATGCGCAAGGTTTTCGGTTATTAGACGCCCTGTATATGGTTGGGATGATATTCGCTTCCGTGTTATTTCCCATGTTCAGCCGTATGCTGCATCAAAAAGACGCACAATTAAATGAACTCGTTATCCTATCGACACGGTGGCTTGTGGGCGGTGTTTTATTAATTGTCTTTATTGCTGTGGTTAATTCGCAAAGCATCCTTGAATTATTGTACAAAAATCAAGTGGCCGCCAATTCAAATTTTGTTTTTATTGGCTTAATGTGCGCGTTTCTGGCCATGAGTGTGAATTTTATTTTTGGCACATTTCTAACCGCGAACGGAAATCTAAGGTTGTTAAATTGGATTTCTTTGGTGGCGGTGGGGTTCTCGGTTGGGTTAAATTTATGGGTCATTCCGCGTTTCGGACCTCAAGGGGCAGTTCTTGTAGCTGTATTCGTTCAGTCACTGGTGTCGTTATTGGTAATGTATTTTTCACAACGGAATGACCAACTCCATTTAACGTGGATGTCGTGGTATCCGCTTTTACTATTTGCCGGATTTTTAGCCTGTTGCTATCTACTTCTTAGCTTATTTCCGTCGTACATAGTTCCCTTTTTATCGGTTATCCTCGCGGTATTTGGTCTCCTCTGGTTTTCAGTAGTAGAACTTAAATCCGTTTTCAAGTTCATTGCAAAAAAAGAACTGACCCAATAAATTCAGTGCTTTTTCGTAATGTCGGTGCTATTACTGTATCTTCGTAACCGATTTTTAATACTATGGAGGAAAACCGCAATACCTTGTCCAATAGCACGGAGAGTTTAATTCGTTTTTTATGGTTGAAGCGTAAGCCCATCGTAATTGTTACTTTCACCGCCACGGTAATCGCTTCGGTTGTTGCATTTTTGTTAACCCCTTTGTATTTAAGTACGGCCATTGTATTCCCAGCTGCAACGAGTAGTGTATCGTTTTCCGAACAACGAAACGCGAAAGCGGCGGCGATGGATTTCGGAGAGGAAGAACAAGCGGAGCAGTTGGTACAAATATTACAAAGTTCAAGGATTCGCGATAAGGTGATCCATGAGTTTGAGTTATTTAAGCATTATCGCATTGATATCAACTCCAGCAACAAATATTTCAAAATTAACGAGGCTTATAACAATCACATTTCATTCAACAGAACCCGATTTGGCTCAATTCGCATCGATGTTTTGGATGAAAACCCGGCCATGGCGGCCAAAATAGCCAATAAAATTGTGGATTTGATTGATACGGTTAAAAACGAAATGATTGCTGAACGTACCTTGCCGGCCTTCAAGGTGAATCAACGAAAATTGAATCAAATGAAGAAAGACCGCGACGCTATCTTGAAAAAGCTGGATAGTTTGGCAGATTTGGGAGTAATTGCTTTGGATGTTCGATCGAATTTATTTCAAGCGTATGTTGACTCAAAAAACCCCAAAGATCGCGAAGAATTGAAACGGAAAATTGATATTAACATGAAATATGGGGCAATGTACGATGGGCTGGAGTATATGCGAAACGAGAAAATTGTGAAAATTGAGGATTTCAATGTTTCGTATGAACAAGCAGAATCCGATGCCAACACAAAATTCAATCATAAATTCGTTGTTGAACGAGCCGTGGAAGCCGACAAGAAAGATCAGCCGAAGCGATTGGTCATTATTTTAGTGGCTGCATTGGCGTCTTTCATTGTGGCCATATTTTCCTTGTTGCTTTGGGAAAAATATAAGGAACTTAGAAACGTTTAATGCGAGCTGCTTCGTTAAAAAGCATATTGCTTGGTGGTCTCTTAGGGCTCATTTCGGCGTATACTTTTCAATTTGGATGGTATCTGAGTTGCGTCCTTCCCCTTGTTTTAGCCGTTGTTTATCTATCGATTTACCATACACAAGGGATTTTCCTTGCACTGGCGCTATTCACCCCCCTTTCTATCAATATCGAAGAATATACTGAGCAATTTGGGTTGTTTTTACCTACCGAACCGCTCCTTTTTGGGTTAATGCTGTTGCTTTTGGCCAATCAATTAAAAACAGGTCTCGGGAAGGTTGATTACAAACATCCATTCGTCATTACCTTGTTGCTTTACCTAGCTTGGCTGTGTATTACTTCCATCACTAGTAGCCATCCTGTCGTTTCACTCAAGGCCATATTATCGAAGCTGTGGTTTATTGTCCCTTGTTTTTTCTTCGTTCCAATATTATTAACGGACTGGCGTGCTATTCGGCGCTTTTTTTGGTTGTTCACCTTGGGTACGGTCCTCGTAATCCTCTATACGGTGGTACATCATGCGGGATTTGCCTTTGGAGAAAAGGAAAGCCATTGGGTCATGTCACCGTTTTATAAAGATCATACGATTTATGGTGCTGCGGTTGCACTCGTATTGCCTTTTCCCTTAGTTCTTTATTTTTCGCAACGACAAAGCCCCTTAAATACGGCCGTTTTAATGGTGTTTTTTTTAATAATTCTCACAGGACTATACTTTTCCTATACCCGTGCTGCGTGGTTGAGCGTTTTGGGGGCTTTAGGGGTGCTTTTAATCGTGTATTTTCGGATTCCCTTTCGATGGGTAATGTTTGTTGCAGCCATAGGTCTTTTTGGTTTTATTAAGTACGGTGAAAAAATCCAAATGGAACTTTCAAGAAACAAAGTAGAGCATACAACCGAGGCATTCGACGAGCGCCTAAAAAGCGCTGCCAATGTGACTACCGATGCGTCGAATTTGGAGCGCATCAATCGTTGGGCCTGCGCGATTGAAATGTTTAAGGAGCGCCCTTTTTTCGGTTTTGGCTTAGGTACTTATGCTTTTGAATACGCCCCCTTTCAAGAACCCGAGAATCAGACCATTATATCTACGAACTTCGGCGATATGGGCAATGCACACAGTGAGTATTTAAGCGCCCTCTCAGAAACAGGAATCTTAGGGTTGCTTTTTTTACTGAGCTTCATAGGCACTGGATTTTATTACTTAATACGGTTGATTCTTGATTCAAGGGAGGTAAATAAATCAGTCTTTGTGTTTTCTTGTGGCATGCTTTTTTCCTTGTCCACCTACTTTATTCACGCCTTTTTGAACAATTTTTTAGATACAGACAAAGCGGCGGTACCCGTTTTTACCATGTTTGCATTGACCTTCGTACTTCAAAAGTTCTTACTTGCTCAACCAAAGGGAGGGATTTAAGGGTGTGGTATCGATTCCGTTAACACTGTGAATTTCAAAATGTAAAATGGACAAGTTCCCCTCGCTAAGTAAGGTGCCTAGGTTTTGTTTGGTGGTCACAGCTTGACCAACACTCACGGAAACCGAACTTAAATTGCTGTACACGGAACGGTAATTCCCATGCTTAATTATCACCACCTTACCTGCACCTGCGATACTGAAAACGGAGCTAACTTCTCCCTCAAAAACTGCGCGAACACTTGATCCTGCAGTACATGACAAATCAATTCCGTTGTTGTTTTCATAAACATCTTTTAATGTTGGGTGCGCATTTTTACCAAAACGGCTGGTTACTGAGCCGCCTAGCACCGGTGAAGGTAAAAGGCCTTTATTGGATTCGAAATTTTTTCCAGCTACTGATCCCTCTGAAGAGAGGGTTTCTGGCTTGTAGGTAGGGGTGGATTCTTTCCCTTTTCCACTGCTTTCGGAAGGCTTGGTGGTAGCCGTATTCGTTTTTGGCTTTTCGGCCTCTTTGGCTTTTCTTCGTTCTTCCTCCTTTTTGGCTTCCGCCAAAATAGCCTGTTGTATTTTGGATTCAAGCAGTTTCCGTTTTTTCTCCGCTTCACTGAGTTGGGAAAGCAAGGCGGCCTCATTTAGTTTAAGCTTTGCGTAGGATTTTTCTTTTTGTGTTTTATCGGATTCAATTCTCGTTTTTTCCACTTTTTTCTCGTTGAGCGCAAGTTCTTTTAACGCTTTCTCTTCTTGGATGGCAGTAATTTCGTTCAAGATAAGGCTTTGATTTTGCTTCAAAAAGTCAAATTGGCGCCGATGCATGCGAGCCACTTTTTTTAAGTAGTCATTGCGTTGAAGTGCTTCTTGATAGGATTTTGCAGACAATAGAAACATGAGCCGGCCTAAATTATTTCTTTTTTTATAGGCATATTTTAACAGCTGTCGATAATGCTCTCTGAGTTGAATTTGACGGGTTTTGAGCCGAGAAACCTCCTTGTTTTTGGACATCATTTTAACTTCGGCCATGCGAACCTGGCTATCATACACGCGCACCAAAGCCTCCCTGTTTTTTATTTGATTTTCAAGCAAGACCACTTCATTTAAGGAGTTTTGCGTGTTGACTTGCACTTTTTTCAAAAGGCTTTTTGTTTGAGCGATCTGCTTTTCCAAATTGCGCTGTTCTTTTTTTAAGTTGGCCGGACTTTTTTGAGCAAAAGTGAAGGATCCAAACAGGAACAGCATTAGCATAAACTTATGGGCATTTTTCATAATTCTCGGGAATTTCTAAGGATATTTCTTGGGGAATATTTAATTCAAAACGGTCGACGGTTAATTTTATAGTGGCTTCATTTCCAGGTTCAAGGATTCGAATAAGGATCGAAGAAGGGGTGTTTACTGGACCTTTGTTCCAATCTAAATAAGTTACTTGCATGCTTCGGCCATCCGATAAATTCAAGTGTTGATGTGTTAATTGATGGTGGCGTTTAGCCATTAAATACTGTGTGGAAAAGTCCTTATTGACTTGTCTGAAAATTAGCGTGTCGGGGTGATTGGAGGTAATAACCTCCACGTTTTCCAAGGGCTGGTAAGCGATCGGTAATCCCAAAAACAATTCCTGCAAGTTTTGAAGCGACAACTCAAGCCCTACTAATTTCTTGAGATAAGTAGCAGGGAACGCTCCAAAGCAACGGTCCTTTTTATTCAGGTAAATTAAACTATCCGGAGTAATTAAACTATTAAAAACCGGAATTGCCGCAAAGGAAATTAAGGCATTGGTTGCGCTGTCCTTTGAACATTTTAAACTCAGTTTAAATCCAAGCTTTCGTTCACTGTCGGCATACGAAACATTGAATTTCCCATAGTACCAATGCCAACTTTGGGAATGAATACTGTCCAATTCGGAAGGTTTTATAGGGGGTAAAATCGCTTGTTCCTCACCAATTGTTGAGAAATTATTTGGGGAGTTTTTGCGTGCGCAGGCTGTCGAGCTAAAAAGTAAAACAAGCACTATCAATGCAGGAATTTCACGCATATTATAGATTTTTTTTTCGTAAACGCAGGGAATGATTTCCAAGGACGGACGCCTCTTTCCATAGTTTTTTGGCTTGAACGACGTTGCCTTCAAGTAATGCAATGTCTCCTTCAAGTTCTCTTCCAACCCGGTCAGGAAGCCGGTTTTTTTGAGCTTTATCGAGCCATTCTTTGGCTTGATTCAAGTTGCCGCCCAATAAATATTTTTTCGCTTTTAAGGCCATAAATTGAGGATCCTTGGGGTTATAGCTTAGGCAATGGTTAATGAGCGAATCCGCATAGGTTACAAGTTCTTTATGCTCTAGAAGGGTTGCAGCCACTTCCGATTGCAACGGGATGTTATCTGGATGCTGCTCAAAAAGCCTATTCAGTTTAGCCTTTCCCGGGTTATATTTCCGAAGGCACACATCGAGCAATGCTTCGTTGGCTTTGCCAAACGGGAAAGGCATTGGGGTCTTGGGCAAGAGCCTTTTGATAAAACGTTAATGCGGCAAAAGGTTGATCGCAAAGAATTTTTAGGTCCCCGCAAAGGGTGTGAGCAACGAATGCCTCCGGGTGTTGTTCTTCGAAGGAAAAGGTAAGCTGTTCATTTTCCGGGGTGCACCCATGCGCTTTGTTCATTTTTAACACCACTTCCGCTTTTTGATCGATGGATAACCCCTTCAATTGTACAGATTCTCGCAACATTTTTTCGCCATCTTCCTGTTTGCCTTGGGTGATTAAGTAGTTTCCAAACAGGTAACGCGCGTAACCGTTTGAGGTGTCCGCAGAACATAATTGCCGAAGCAATTCCATTGCTTTTTCGGATTCTTTGTTTTCCAAATAAAGATCGATCAGAGGAGCTAATATTCTCGGTTCCGCGGGAAAGAGGCGGATCCCCTCCTCCAGCGATTTGGCCGATTCTTCGGGGCGAGACGTTAACCGGTAAACACGACTTTCATTCAGAATCAGCTCTATCGATGGACCCAGGACTTTCTTTTGCCATTCGAGTACCTTGACCGCTGATTTATAATCCTTGGCTTTCAACCAATTTTCAAATGCAGCAAAATAATGCGCTGCAGCATAAGGATGCTCTTTTATTAACCGTTCATAGGTTTCGGCTGCTTTCATGTAATTACCCAGCGCACTGTACATAAATCCGATCTCATTCGTAATAAATTCATTTTTTGGATCCGCTTGGCTAGCCTTTAGGAGGTAAATGGAGGATTCGTTCCAATTTTCTTGGTCGAAGTATATTTTCGACGCCAAATAAAGGGTTGCATCGTGGTTTGGATTAATTTTCAATACGTTATTGCAGCTTTCAATTGCTGCGGAATAATCTCCTTTGAAGTAAGAACGAAGTGCTTCGTGGTACCCTTGGGTTTGCATAAATTCGGTGGAGGATTGGGTACTGGAAATCGGCTTTTGCGATGTGCATCCCAAGAGTAGCAACGTTAATGAAATTAACCCAAATATTCTAACCATGCCACGTTGAATAATCACCCAAACTAAGGTCTATGGGTTTTTGGTTAATTACGGCATGTGAGCCGATCATTGAACCCTCCAAGACAGCATTATGGATGCTACAATTGCTTTGAATAAGGCTATTGCTGATGCGGCAGTTTTCGACTTGGGTGTTTTTCCCTAAACTGACGTGTGGCCCTATTACCGAATTTTTTACGATCACTCCCTCACCGATAAAGCAAGGGGGAATTATTATGCTATTTTCAGCCGCATGCCCTGTTAATTGCAGCTTCCCATCACTTTGGTCAAAGTCCAACACGCGCGCGTTGGTTTCCACCGTAACAGCCTTGTTCC
Organism: Flavobacteriia bacterium; assembly: GCA_009925805.1. Classification (GTDB taxonomy): domain Bacteria; phylum Bacteroidota; class Bacteroidia; order Flavobacteriales_D; family Crocinitomicaceae; genus UBA952. Next base: position 12,857 of record RFQF01000009.1, read on the forward strand.
CACAATCGAGCCACGCGGAAACCTCTCCCGGTTTAAAAAGCACCCCTTGTTCGGTTAAACGGCGCAAGGCATCCGGAAGTTGATATTCACCGCTTTTAATTACCGAGTGATCGATGAGGTAGTTAAGTTCTCGGCGCAAGGCTTCCCCCGAACGAACGTAATATATACCAATCATGGCTAAATCGGAAACAAAAGTTGTTGGTTTTTCAATGTAATCAACGATTAACCCCTCCGCATTCAATTGGATAACCCCAAATTGCTCCGGGTTTGGGATTTTTTTAACCCATAAGATTCCTTCGTCTTGTGGATGAATGGAAAAATCCGCGCGAAATAAGGTGTCAGCAAATGCAACCACGACCGGGCCTTCCAAGAGTTCTGATGCACAATGTACGGCGTGTCCTGTGCCTAGTGGTACGTGTTGATGGTAGATTTTTCCTTGCGCTCCAAATTTTTCAGCGATAGTGCAAAGTTCCTGTTCAACGGATTGACCAAAATCTCCGGTTACAAAACCAATGGTGCGAATTTCCTTGCCGCAAACTTGGGCTATGTCCTCCACCAGCCGATGCACAATGGGAATTCCTCCAACCGGAATCAATGGCTTAGGTACTGTTAGGGTGTGCGGGCGCAACCTGCTACCCCTCCCTGCCATAGGTATAATAATATTCATACGCCTTATATTAATCCTGTGCTTCCAAACCCTCCTTCACCTCGCTTAGATGCATTCAATTCGGTTGTTTCAAGCCATGTAACTTGAATAATCGGGCAAAAAACCAATTGTGCGATGCGCTCGCCTGGTTCAATGCTGACCACCTCTTTGGAATGGTTGATTAAGATGACCCCAACCTCACCGCGATAATCGGCATCGATGGTACCAGGGGTATTGATCACCGTAATTCCTTTTTTTAAAGCCATTCCGCTTCTGGGCCTTACTTGACATTCTATTCCTTGAGGCAACTCCATAAAAAGTCCAGTGGGAAATACATGGCGTGCTCCAGGAGCCAGCTCATAGGACTCTTCAATGTTCGTTCGAACATCCATTCCCGATGCCCCAGGGGTTTCATAAGCAGGCAAGGGAAAAGCACTTTTATTAATTAATTTTACCTTCATAATTTGTAATCAAAATTAACGATTCAACGGTAGCAGATTTGACCTATCTAGAACATTAATTAACAATGGCACGTGCATGAATGCGTGAAACGCCTTAATTTTGCAAGGTGAGGGGTTTAATTCATTGGATATCGGCAGCATTGTTTTCGTCTAATTTAGCGAGTTGTGGTAGTTTAGGTTCGGACCTCAACCTATTCTCCTTGCAGGATGATATGTCCTTGGGGCAACAGGTGGTTAGGGAAATCGAAAGCGATAGCAGCGGGATGAAGATTTTAGATTCTGCCCGCCATGTTAAAGTTTACCAATACCTATATTCGATTCGAGACACCATTCTAATCACAGGTAAGGTTAAATACCGTTCCGAGTTTCCCTGGAGAATTCGGGTAATTCAAGACGATTCCACCTTGAATGCCTTTTGTGCTCCGGGCGGATATATCTACGTTTTTACGGGAATATTGAAATTTTTAGATTCAGAAGATGAGTTAGCAGGAATCTTGGGCCATGAAATGGGGCATGCAGCTATGCGGCATAGCACCCGACAACTAACAGAAATGTATGGGGTCCAGGCCTTATTGAGTTTAATCGCTGGGGACCGTGCACTTGTTAAAGATATCACCGGAGCCATTATAGGGCTTTCTTTTTCAAGGAACCATGAAAAAAGAGGCCGATGAATGTTCCGTCCAGTATCTTTGTCCCACTTCTTACGCAGCCGATGCGGGGGCCCGATTTTTTGAAAAAATAATGGCTAAAGGAGGGAAGAATCCCCCAGCAATTCTAAGCACCCACCCTGACCCTGGAAATCGTATTCAGGCCTATCGACAAAACAAACTTGAACTTGGGTGTGGAGGTGAGGCGTCGTACCGAGAAAAATACCAAAGCATCATACAGTTACTGCCTTGAAAACCCCCGTTTCGTTTATTTTTGTAATATAGTCCCCAATGATAGAGTTATCCAAAATTCGAACCCAACAAGAAGCAATCGTTCAGGCCTTACTAAAAAGGAATTTGGACGCGCGATCGATTATTGAACAAATCCTTCATTTGGATTCCGAATGGCGCGCTGCCAAACAGGCCTTAGAGGGGGTGTTAGAGGAAGCCAACCTGTTGGCTAAAACCGTTGGAATGCTGTTCAAGGAAGGAAACCACGAAGAAGGAAACCGGTTGAAGGCTAAATCAATGGAATTGAAGGAACAAGAAACCACGTTAAAACTAACGACGGAACAAAAAGAACAAGAAATTCATCGGCTTTTGCTAACCTTACCGAATACGCCTTGCGAGGAAGTCAAGCAAGGTTCAACTCCCGAGGACAATGAATTGGTGTTTGAGCAAAACGTGCCAATTGCTTTTGCGTTTCCGGCGAAGCCGCATTGGGATCTATGCAAGGAGAAAGGCATCATCGATTTTGAATTAGGGGTGAAAGTTTCTGGATCGGGCTTTCCTTTTTATCGCGGGAAAGGAGCTAAATTACAACGGGCATTAATTGCCTTTTTTTTAGATCAAGCAGCCAATGCGGGGTACGAGGAATATCAAGCCCCTTTGTTGGTGAATGAGGCCAGTGGATTTGGAACAGGACAATTGCCTGATAAAGAAGGCCAAATGTATCATGACACCTCGGATAATTTATACCTTATTCCAACGGCAGAAGTTCCGATTACCAATATTTTTCGTGATGAGCTTATTCCAACGGCAGATTTTTCCTTCAAGCTCTGCGGATATACGCCTTGTTTTCGTAGAGAGGCAGGTTCTTATGGAAAGGATGTTCGCGGACTTAATAGACTTCATCAATTCGATAAAGTGGAAATTGTACGAATTGAGCATCCCGACAACACCGCCAGGGCCTTGGACGAAATGGTAGCCCATGTTCAGCATCTGCTTGAACAACTCGAGCTTCCCTACCGAATATTGCGACTTTGTGGAGGAGACATGGGATTTGCCTCTGCAATGACCTACGATTTTGAAGTATACTCAGCCGCCCAGGAGAAATGGCTGGAGGTGAGTTCGGTTTCACGCTTTGATACGTTTCAAGCCAACCGATTAAAACTTCGGTTTAAGGACCATGATAAAAAAACGCGGTTTTGCCACACGTTGAACGGATCTGCTTTGGCCCTACCTAGAATTGTAGCAGCACTTTTAGAAAACAACCAACAAGAAGATGGAACTATAACGATTCCAAGTGTTTTACAAAAATATACCGGTTTTGAAAAAATGTAATATAACCCGCTTAATGGGAATTTGCTGCTTGGCGACGTTGTTCTCCTGTGCCGATTTACGCCAAAAAGAACAAGTAAATGCGGTGGATAAACTGCTTTATTCGTTGGATAGCCTGCAGAAAACAACCGAAAATAGGTTGCCGGATTCATTAAACAGTTACCGGCTCGCCATGATGAACACCGAAGTTCGATTGAAAAACCGGTATGTAATTGACACCATTGACCGTGCCTATGCCCGCGACATGAACACCTACAAAGATGCACGAAATAGCATTGGAGCGATCAATAAACATTGGGTAGAAATAAAATCGGCTTTCCAACAAGAACGAAAGCAGTTAAAAATCCTTAAAAAAGACATCGAAAATGGGTGGGGAAAAAGGGATCGTTATTCGCAATACATTAGCTTTGAAAAAAAGAATATTCAGGCATTAACCCAGCGCTCGGAAGAACTTCGGAAAAAGGCAAATTTAGTGGTGGATGCCTATCGATTGTTACATCCGAGGATGGTGGCGTTATTAGGATCCTTGGAGAACTAACATTGTGGTAAATAAACTCATTGGTTTTATCGGTGCATGCTTGTTGGCGGGGGGAATTCTTGCTCAAACGGAAACAGACATCCAGCTTGCACAATACTATTACCTAAACGGTGAATTCACCAAGGCATTGGTTTATTATGAAAAACTTTACGAAAACAATCCCGGTAAAGTATATTTCAGCAGGTATTTAGATTGTTTAGTGAATACGGGCGACAAAAAAGGCGCTGAAAAAGTGTTCAAAAAACAGATTTCGTCGAACCCCAACGATGTCCTCTTGAAAATTCAGTTTTATTTTTTCTATCAAGGATTGGAGGAGGCCGACAAAGCGAAGAAGGTTAAAAATGAAATAATGAAACTGGATTTTTATGAAGTAAAAGAAATTCAGGACATCTTAGATAATTTATTGGCCATTGATGAATTTGATTGGGCCAAAGATGTTGTAGATAAAGCAAAAAAAAACCTGAAATTTTATCCCTTTGAATTGTGGTATGCTCAAATTTATACCGCCGAAGGGAACAAAATCAAAGCTTTAGAACTTTATTTACAAGCGCTGGCTAAGAAAAACTCCTTGAAAGAAGAAATTCAACTTGCCATAGGATCAAGCTTTGATTTTTCCATGGAAACGGAGGAAATAACCCAGGTAAAAAACTGTTTTTTGCAAGCCAGTCAAAAAGACCCTTCCAATACGGTCTATACCGAAATGCTTATCTGGTTCTTCTTGCAAAGCAAGAATTTTTCGGCCGCCTTTCAACAATGCGTTGCATTGGAAAAAAGAAGCCAAGGAGATGGTAAGAACTTGATTGATTTTGCCACTACATGCATCGAAAACAACGAGTTTGAACTTGCCTTAAAGGCCGTGAACGAGGTGATTAATTCGAACATGAGCCTGAAAATGGAGGCGCAACAATGGAAGTTAACTACTTATTTCAAACAGCTAACTTCGAATAGGAAATTCTCGGAACAAGAAATATCCAAGGTTTTGGCCGACTACGAGTCGTTTTTATCCAATAAGGATATTTTGCGTTATGGTTCAGACCGTATTATTCTGGAATATGCGGAAATACTGGGCTTTTATGCGAATCAAGCCCCTAAGGCGAGGAAATTCTTAGAAGAACGAATGCTCGATAAAGGCTTAACGGATATGCAGCAAGCGAAAATCAAGCTTAAATTGGCGGATGTTTGCGTAATCTTGGACAGCATTTGGGATGCCTCGCTGCTTTACATGCAAATCAATGACGCCTTCAAGTTTGAACCGATCGGGAATGAGGCGAAATTTAAAAACGCACAAGTGTTTTATTTTGATGGAGAGTTCGAGTATGCGCAATCACAATTAGACGTGCTGAAACAAGCAACCTCGCGGTTTATTAGCAATGATGCCATTCAGCTTTCCTTGCTTATTTTGGAAAATTACGGGTTAGATAGCAATTATGAAGCGATGAGCAATTACGCGAAAAGTGAATTACTGCTGCTTCAAAGACGCTATGAGGAAGCTTTTCAATGGATGGACAGCATCACCATGAAGTATCCACAATCGGTGTTGAACGATGATGTATTGTACCTTAAAGGAAAAGCCTTTCTGCAACAGGGAGATTTTTCCAATGCTACGCGGTATTTTGAACGATTGGTTTCCACCTATCCAACGGAATTATTGGCCGATGATGCGTTATTTCAATTAGCAAACATTCAAGAGGTCCATGATAAAAACCTGGAAGCCGCCAAAGAAAGTTACCTTAAAATAATGGATCAATACCCCGGAAGTATTTACACGGAAGAAACGCGATTGAGAATACGCAAATTACGAGGAGATGTGCTTCCCGATTAAGGCTACATTTCTCGGGTAAAGGCAGAAATTCCTGTGATATCCATCCCGGTAATTAACAAGTGGATGTCGTGTGTTCCTTCATAGGTAATTACCGATTCCAGGTTTGCCATATGGCGCATCATGGAATATTCACTTGTAATACCCATTCCTCCGTGTATCTGACGTGCTTCACGGGCAATTTGAAGGGCCATTTCTACGTTATTTCTTTTCGCCATCGATATTTGGGCTGACGTAGCTTTTCCTTCATTTCTCAGCTGACCAAGTCGAAAGGTTAATAATTGCGCTTTCGTTATTTCAGTGAGCATTTCGGCAAGTTTTTTCTGAATGAGTTGGAATGCACCGATCGGATGCCCAAATTGTACCCGTTCTTTGCTATACCTTACCGCTTGGTCGTAACAATCCATGGCAGCACCAATGGCCCCCCAAGCAATTCCGAAACGGGCAGAATCCAAACAGCTGAGCGGAGCGCCTAACCCGGACCTACCAGGTAAAATGTTCGATTTTGGGATACGTACATTTTCAAACACCAATTCTCCGGTCGATGAGGCCCGCAAGGAGAGCTTTCCGTGCATTTCTGGGGTTGAAAACCCTTCCATTCCGCGTTCTACGATAAGTCCGTGAATTCTCCCGCTTTCATCTTTCGCCCATACCACAGCAATGTGGGCAAATGGCGCATTCGATATCCACATTTTTGCACCGTTCAAGATCACGCTATCACCGGCATCTTTAAAGTGAGAAATCATGCCGCCGGGGTTGGAGCCAAAATCCGGTTCTGTTAATCCAAAACAACCCATCATCTCTCCCGAAGCTAATTTTGGGAGGTATTGCTGTTTTTGTTCTTCCGAGCCATATCGCCAAATAGGATACATGACCAAAGAACTTTGCACCGAGGCCGTGGACCGCAAACCCGAATCACAGCGTTCTAACTCTTGCATGATTAAACCATAGGAAATTTGATCCAACCCGGAACCACCATATTCCGCAGGAATGTAGGGGCCAAAAGCGCCAATTTCCCCAAGGCCTTTTAATAAATGCATCGGAAAAGTGGCCTTTTCGTAGTGCTCGTCGATGATGGGGGAAACTTCTTTTTTAACCCATTGGCGAGCCGTATCTCGAATAAGCTTGTGTTCCTCAGTGTATAAGTCATCGAGCTGGTAGTAATCAGGATGCTGAAATAAATCTGTTTTCATGCGAATGTTTTGCCGTTGCAAAGATAAACATATTGAACACGGAAATGGTTGAAGAATCCACTACTTTTGTTTTAAATGTCCTTCATAGCTCGTAGTCCGTACATTGAAACTTGGTTTTTTGCAGGAATAATGCTCCAGGTTTTACTACTGGGCCTGGTAAATTTTCGAATTTCCGGCCCTTGGCTCAGTGCATTATTTCAAGTTCGAGCTTCAACCCAAGCGAACATTCGCCCCTCCATGGGCATCTTCCGTGGTTTGTTGCTTTTTTGTAACGCCTTGATTGGATTGACCTTGTTCTTTAGTTACTATTTCCAAGCGGATTTTTTTCTTAAATCGGCCCTCGTGTTGGCTTTGAGCCTGTCTATCCTATTGGCTATAATTTGGCATTTAGACTATGTGGTCTTTTGGATTTTGGTGGGAAAATTTCCGATTATCGAACTTCAACAAGGCAATGTTGCCTGGGTTACTTTAGGTGTAGGCCTGTTGGCGATGAATTCGGTAGGTCTTTTTATGAATCCGTCGCTATTCTTGTGGTGGGCAACCCTTGGATTTTCCCTGGTGTTGTTCCTGGTTCGAATCATTTGGATGGGATTCGCCATGCGAAAACACGGGTTTTCATGGTATTATTTTATTTTGTACTTTTGCACTGTTTATGTGATTCCAAGTGTTTTGATTTCAAAGTATTATGAATCACAATGGTTGGAGTTTCTAACACCTTAAATTTGGGTTTTGGCAATAAAATCAATCCTAATTTCTCAACCTAAACCGGATGGAGACAAATCTCCGTATTACGATTTAAGGGATAAGTACAACATCAAGGTGGATTTTAGATCCTTCATTAAAGTGGAAGGGGTCGATGGCAAGGATTTTCGTGCTCAAAAAGTGAGTTTAACAGAGCATACCGCCATTATTCTCACCTCAAAAATTGCGGCAGACCATTTTTTTAGAATTTCGGAAGAAGCCCGTTTTGAAGTTCCGGAAACCATGAAGTATTTCTGCATTTCAGAGGCCGTAGCGAAATATTTACAGAAGTTCATTCCTTACAGAAAACGCAAGATTTTTTTTGGTCAACAAACCATTGACCAGTTAGCAGAGGTCATGAAAAAGCACAAAAACGAAAAGTACTTGTTGCCTTGCACCGATATTTTACGCGATTCAATACCGGAAACACTGACCCAACATAAAATTAATTTTACCAAAGTTATATTGTACCGCACGGTGGCAGCGGATCTTTCCGATTTGGAAAATGTATACTACGACATGCTGGTGTTTTTTAGTCCCGGAGGAATCGAATCCTTGTTTAAGAATTTCCCTGATTTTCAACAAAACTCTACGGTTATTGCGGCATACGGCGAAACCACAGCCAATGCGGTCTTGAAGAACAATTTACGCTTGGATGTAGCCGCTCCTCATCCCAAAGCCCCATCCATGGTGGGGGCCATTGAGTTATTTATCCAAGAACAACTTAAGAAGAAATAAGGCGCTCGTAGAGCTTTTGAACCCCATGAACGGCCGTTTCATGGATGCATTGAAAGTTGTTAGGCACTCCGGAAATTTCAAGGTTTGGGTCAATTAAAAACGCTTCGCAGCCTTGTGGCACATAATGCACGAGGTTGGCAGCAGGATATACGAGCAAGGAGGTGCCAATGACTACAAAAATATCTGCGGTTTGTACCATTTCTATGGCTTGTGAAATCATAGGGACATCCTCCCCAAACCACACTACATGGGGGCGTAGACGATACCCTTCTGGACAGCAGTCTTGGGCCGCGATCTCCCATCCATCAATCGGATAATAGGCTTTTTCTTGATTGGGCCCACTGGATTTCGCATACCGTATGTTGCCGTGCAGATGTAACACGTTGGTGCTGCCCGCGCGCTCGTGCAGGTCGTCGATGTTTTGAGTAATAACCTGAACATCAAAATGAGGCTCTAGTTGTGCAATGAGCAGATGTCCTTCGTTGGGATGGCTTTCGATCACGTTTTTTCTTCGTTCGTTGTAGAAGGTAGTTACCAAATCAGGATTGGCCCTCCAAGCCTCGGGTGTGGCCACTTCTTCGATGCTAAATTCTTCCCACAGACCGTTATGATCCCGAAAAGTTTTAATACCGCTTTCCGCGCTCATGCCGGCTCCGGAAAAAATGATCAATTTTTTTTTCATTTACAAGAAGTTACATTAAATTTACACAATCTTAAAATTTAAACGATGAAAAAATTATTATTTTCTTTGGCCGTACTTACGGGTGCTGCGGCTTATGCACAGACTCCTGTGGGTACTGTGGTGAGCAACTTCACGTTGACCGACATCAACGGAACATCTCATTCTTTGTTCAACTACCTAGACCAAGGTAAAATGGTGGTTATTGATGTTTCCGCCACTTGGTGTGGGCCTTGTTGGGCTTACCATAACACCGGTGCGTTGAATGCTTTCTATAATCAGTACGGTCCTTCAGGAACAAATCAAGCGATGGTGTTTTTTGTGGAAGGAGACCCACAAACTCCTGAAGCATGGTTGCATGGTCCAGCGGTTGCAAATCAAACGCAAGGGGATTGGGTAACAGGTGAAAATATGCCGATAATTAATTTGGCTAACCAAGCTTCTTTTGAAAACTCAGGAATGAGCATCGATTATTTTCCTGAAATGTATGTAATTTGTCCGAATAGAACCATTCTTGCTTCAGGCGTTGCAGGAGCCATTGGTACAGCGGCAAACTTAGCCTCTTACATTGGACAATGCCCTCCACCAGCCTCTAATCCAGCGGATGTAGCGGCATTAAATTATTTGGGAAGCTTAACCCATTGTCAAGGCTCTTATACGCCTTCAGTACAAATCCAAAATAATGGTACATCTCCTTTAACAGCGGCAACAGTAACCATTACGCAAGGAGGAAATACTGTATCGACGGGAACTTACTCAGGAAATTTAGCAACCTATGGAACAGCCAATGTTACTTGTTCCCCCATTGCAAACTTTACAGGAGGATCCTTGAATGTAACGGTAACTACAGCGAACGATGCTACTGCAGCAAACAATAATGTTTCTGCAACAGTTGTCCTAGCAACCTTAGCGGTTAGCCAATATGTTACGGTAAATATTACCACGGATCGATATGCCTCTGAGACATCTTGGACAATTAAAAACGCTTCCGGTACAACGGTTGCCTCCGGGGGAGGAAATTGGACAGATTTAGCAGCAACAGGCACCACGGTACAAACACCGGT
>RFQF01000081.1 GCA_009925805.1 Flavobacteriia bacterium
GCGATATTCTTAACAAATTCTTAGAAAAAGTGATGGCGAAATATGCCTAGATTTGGTTTCCTTTCTTTTGTCCTGTATTGGATTTCTTGCGGACTATTTGACGCGCAAGTTCTTCCATCTTCGGAGCAAGAATCCGTTTTACCCTATGCACGACAAATAACCGCCGCGCTTTGTTCTCCAAGCTTTGACGGGCGAGGTTATGTAAATAGCGGCTGCAACAGGGCTGGAAATTACCTTTTGGAGGAATTTAAACGCATCGGTCTATTGCCTTTTCAAGGTAGAAATACCCAAGCTTTTTTTCTTGAGGTAAATACCTTTCCAAGCCAATGTGCTGTTCGATCCGGACATAAAACGCTTCAACCGGGCGTTGATTATCTTGTGCATCCAAGCTCGGGTGGATACAAAGGAAAGCTTAAGTTGATTCCAATGAATGCCGCTGAAATTTTGGCTTATTCAGGGGGATCATTTAATGCTCCTCGTGAAGGGATCGTTTTTATGCCCTCAAAAGGTCTTTCCAGAGACAGTCTTAAGTTAGTAAGGACCAAATTGGAAAAGATCGCTGAAACAGAACGAGGAGTTGTTGAAATCACCACGGAAAAACTCACTTGGAGTGTTTCCCCGCGTGCGTTTCGGTTTCCGTATTTGCAGCGTTATGATACCTCATTAACAACCCCTCCAAAGCATCTTTTTTTAAACATTCAATCGGAAATTCAGGCCAAGGTTGTAGTTCAAAATTGTTTCGGGCTGGTGCCATCAGTTGAACCAAGCGATAGTCTTATTCTGGTATGCGCGCACTACGACCACTTAGGCCGCATGGGCAAAGACACCTACTTTCCTGGAGCCAACGACAATGCAAGCGGGGTAGCCATGATGCTGAGTCTCGCGCGAGAACTGCAACAAAACCCCCTTCAACATCATTCCGTGTTATTCGTTGCCTTTGCGGGGGAGGAGATTGGACTTGAAGGTTCCTTCGCTATGGTTCAAGCCCCTTGGTTGGCCCTTAGAAAGATTTCTATGGTCTTGAATTTAGATATTTTAGGAAGCGGTGAAGAAGGAATAACTGTGGTCAATGGAAGCATTTTTCCGAAATACTACCAACAATTGGTGCAGATTAATGACGCATTAAAAGCAGTTCCTGTGGTTAAGTCTCGTGGAAAAGCGGCGAATTCCGACCATTTTCCCTTTTCTGAAAAAGGTGTTCCCGCCTTGTTTGTTTATACTATGGGGCCGAATAAAAACTACCACGACATTCATGACACCTATCAAAATTTGTCGTTTAACCGCTTTGAGCAGCTTTTCGAAGTGTTTTTGGAATTTTTAAAGCGTTTTTAAGAATAAAATCTGCTCGCGCACTTGCCAGGCTAGTACACCAAAAAAAACCAACATAGCCCAAAATAGTGTTAGAAATGAGAGCTTCCAATACCAAAAAACTCCCACAGTAACAAAGAAACTCAATAGCTGTAAGGTGATTAAAAGTAAAGAGGGTTGAACAATTTCGCGTCTTTTTTCTCGATACGCCTTTCTGAAAAGTAAGAGGTACATGCCCTGTAAAGCCGCATTAATTCCCAAAACGGTTAAACCAAGCGTTAGATTCTGATAAAATACCCCGAGGATTGAAGTGGTTAGCATAATCCAACAAAACCCAACAATAAACGGGCGATTAGTCATTGTTTTTATTCAGCGTTCGAATGAGGTAAATCATGGAGGCCGTTACACCGAAAGCCAACCCGAGCACGGTAAGAATCGGTTTTTTAAACGCAAAAAAGACATCTAATTTATGGCCTATAAATCCAAAAATGGCCATAAAACCAAGCATTTGAAAACCAAGGGAGGAATATTGCAAGAAATTTTTAGGACTATTTTTTTGATCAGGCATCCAACTTAACGTCCGAAGTAAAAGGTGTGTGAGCCGTAGGGGACTTCATAACGCAAGATCCTTCAAATATCGCCCCCTCCTGAATCACCAATTTTGATGTTTGGATGTCTCCTTGGATGCGTGCTGTGGAGGTTAAGGTTAAAAGACCTTCAACGGTTACTTCCCCTTCAACAGAACCTTGAATTTCCGCATGAACGCACACCAAATTTCCTTTTATATTTCCTGTTGACCCGATGATTACTTTTCCGGAGCAAGAAATATTCCCATTCATTTCACCATCCAATAACACATTGGCATCCGAAATTAAATCTCCGTTAATTTCCGTGCCTTGAACAATGTGGTTTGTAGCACTGCTTTCTTCGTATTGTGCAGTACTGTTGAAAAAATCCTTGCGCTTTAACATGATTTAGTAGTTAAGGTCGTGAAATGTTTTATATTCTTCAAAGTTATCAGTTTCAATTAACTTTTTCAAATTTTCTTGGGTAATAATCAGGCACTTATTGTCTTGATAGTCCCCAAGTTCCTCGACAGAGGCCTTGTAGAAGTTAACGTATTCACGGGCTAAACTGACCGACTTAAAATCGGCGACTAGCAATAAATTAGCTCCTTTTAAGGTTAGTGCCGTGGTGATTTTGAGTTTGGGTTTTTTGAAGTTTTTGGTCGTAAAATCGGACACTGAACTTTTCATATCATCGAAATCTTCCTCTTGTTCCAAATCGGGTAAAACAAGTATAAACTGAGTCACTGTATCGTTGAATTGAAAAATACTGCTCTTTTTGGCTTGATAGGGGGTGAACGAAGAAACCCCTTTGGCAAGAATATCAAGCATTTCTTTGGCTTTAATTGCTTGAGGTGTCCCGGGTTTTTCTTCCAAGATGGCATTAAGTTTAGGGATAATTTGATTTTTATCCGCGGTGATTTGCCCGAATGATAACACGTTTAACAAGAGATATTCCGCGCGGTATGCGTTAGTTCTATCTGTTTTTACTACTTTTTCGGTTAGTTCATAAGCCTTTTGGTATGCTTGCATTTCATACTCATGCAGCGCCACTAAGTAATCTTTTTCGGCTAAGGATCTTGCCATTTTCGATTTCTCAAAGAAATCCGGATCAAGAATGTAATTTGCCGCATCCGATTGGGGGTAATAGGTTAAAATATGGGTTTTGTAGGCCTGAGATTTACCTGTTGATTCATTCAATTTATAGAGCTGAAAAGCGGAAGAAAGATCCGTTATATTTCGGGTGTTTTCGCCGAGCACCAAATCAAATTGCTCGGAGGCCAATTGGGATTCGTTCAACAATTCTTTATACAAATTCCCTGCGGTATAGCGTGCTTCAATTTCTCGTAAAACCGATGCTGCATAGGCCGTATCGGAGCGCGGTAATCGTTTACGCATCGTTTCAACATCCAACGTGTCGTTCGCCTCGGGACTTGAAGGATTGGTGGCCAAAAGGCTATCTTTGGGCGCATCGGTGGGGTTCGGGATGCTTGATGTCAACTTACTGGACCGCCTCCAATCGTCCTCATTTTTTCGGTCTCCCCACAATTTTTTAAATTCGGTCAATCCTTCTTGACGTAATTTAGCATTATTAAAAACCCATTTATTTCCGTTTCCGACCTGAGAACCTGCATTCGCTTGATCTTGCAAGGCCCTTAGTTTTGCCGCTTCTAGCTCTTTTTTCCTTTGAGCTTCTTCCTTAAGCTCTTTAATTACAGCCTTTATGAACGCTGTTTGGGTTTTATCATCCATTTTGGCAATCCGCTGCACACTATCCTCGTATTGTGCAATATCCATAGCCTCCACGAGGGCCGCCAATTTGGCTGCTTTGCTAACCACCAATTCCGCATTGGGATAATTTTGAGGCATTACTTTGGAACACGAATCGTAATATTTTTGGGCATTCAAGTAGGATCGCTCTTGAAAGGCAAGATCGCCTAACTTTTCATAGGACAACGCTTTTTGCCGCTGGTTTTTAGTACTGAAAAAGGCGGATTGCGAGAAATAGGTTTTGGCCATGGGGGTATTTCCGCGGCTCAGTTCAAGTTGTCCTTTCGCATAGTAAATTTGATCTTTGTAAGATGCGTTTTTTTCATCGCGTAGCATTTTTTCCAAAGACCTTTGATCTTTATCCGAACTCCCAAGAATGGCATAATTCAATTTACCGTTAAAGCTAACATCATAATCTGAGGCCGGGGAGACGGCTTTTTTGAAGGCAATTCTTGCGGAGTCTAAACGGTTGACCGAAAGGTACATTTGCCCTAAAACAAAACTCAACCGAGCCCGCTCACGTTTTGAAGGACATTGGCTTACGGCTTTTGTCAGCGGAAAAAGCACCTCCTCTGGTTCTTTTTTTAGCAAGTACAAGGCTGCACGTGTTTTATACATTTCGAACTGAATTTTTTCGTTCATTTCAGGAACAAAATCATCGTCCGATTTAGCTTTTTTATTTTTCTTGGAAAACCTAGAAAAGAAGGTTTTTTTATTTTGTTCCAGGGCGGTTTTTTGAAGCTCATCGAGCAGCGTTTTCGCCTCGGTTAAGCGATTTTCTTGTAAATAGACTCGGGCCATCCATAATTCGGCAATATACTTGGAAGGATCTTTGGCGAAGAATCGTTTGATAAACTGAAAGTTTTTAAGGGCTTTTTCGTAGTCTCCGCGGTAAAAAAAAGCTTTTCCAACGGTTAACCAATTTTCGTCAATCCATGGGTTAAACTCGGCTTCTTTATTCCCTTCCGCCGAGGGCATGGAGTGATTTTGAATGACCTTGGTGCATTTTTTTACAGCCGTATCAATGGCCGCATGCATGGTTTTGCTTTCCTCCTTGCTTGGAACCGGTATGATCGGTAACCAATCGTAAAAATCATCTTTACGGGTCTTCTCGTAACTGACTATGGCCATGGAAAGCAATTCATTGGCATTGAAATAGCCATTGTATTTGGCGGTCATTCCATGGTAGGTTCGGTTCAAAAAGGCATTCTTATTCACAGAGCACCTCCAAGCCGTTGTACTTACCACCAACGAGGCAAATAAAATAAAAAAGAACCTTTTGTTGGATTTCATGCGCACGCGCGAAACGTTGGATTTATAAAATTATTGTATTAGGCGATATTGGTAAAAACTTGTTGAATGTCGTCGTCGTCTTCAATTTTATCCAACATTTTCTCAATATCGATTAATTGCTCTTCACTGAACTCCACAGGCGAAGTAGGGAAACGCTTCAGGCTAGACTTCAAGACCTCTATTTTTAGATCCTCTAGCGCCTTTGCCAAAGACCCAAAAGCCGTATAATCTCCGTAAACCGTCAATGCGCCTTCATTTTCCTCAATTTCTTCGCAGCCCGCGTCAATTAATTCAAGTTCCAAGTTTTCTTTGTCGAAGGTTTCGGAAATCGCCAGTTCAAACACGGATTTCCGCGTAAACATAAACTCCATGGAGCCATTAGGAACGACTCCTCCACCCGCTTTATTGAAATAAGACTTTACATTCGCCACCGTTCGAGTAGGATTGTCGGTGGCGCATTCCACATACACCAAAACCCCATGCGGCCCTTTTCCTTCATAATTAACCTCCAAAAATGAGGCGATATCTTTCTGGTTCGCCCGTTTAATGGCGGCATCGATATTGTCCTTGGGCATGTTCTCTGCCTTGGCGTTTTGAATGGCGGTTCGCAGTTTGGAATTCATTAACGGATCGCTGCCACCTTCCTTGGCCGCCATAGTGATGGCTTTTCCCAATTTCGGAAACATTTTTGACATTTTGTCCCAGCGCTTTTCTTTGGCTGCTCTTCGGTATTCAAAAGCTCTTCCCATGGATAATAATTGACTAACCGCAAAGGTAGAAGAAACTACCCTAAAATTCAAGCCCTAACCAAGTTCCGTTATTAATGTTTGAATATAACCTAACAATTCATCGCGCCCGGCTCCGTTGGTGGCGGATGTGGCAAATACCGGCGGAAGCTCTTCCCAAGTGAGCAATAAGGTTTCTTTTAATTTGGCAAAATTCCGTTGGCTTTCTGCAGTAGATACCTTATCTAATTTTGTCAATACTAAGGAAAATGGAATTTGTTCTTCTCCACACCAATTAATGAATTCGAGGTCAATTTTTTGAGGATCCAAACGAACATCGATAAGGATGAAAACCAACGTTAAATTCTCCCGTAAACGCAGATAGCTCGATATCAGTTTTTGCCATTTTTCGCGCTGGGTTTTAGCTACTTTCGCGTAACCGTACCCCGGAAGGTCGACCAAAAACCAAGATTCATTGATGATAAAATGATTGATAAGTTGTGTTTTTCCCGGAGCGCTTGAGGTTTTTGCTAAATTCTTTTTGCCCAAAAGCATATTAATCAGCGAAGATTTTCCCACGTTGGACCTTCCAATAAAGGCGAATTCCGGTAGGTTTTGCTTAGGGCATCCTTTGAAATCCGCATTGGACATTACAAACTCCGCCGATGAAATTTTCATGCGGTAAAGGTAGCAGAATCCTATGGCGTGAACAAAACCGAAGGGTTCTTGTTTTTCATAAGTGGGAGTTTACAAAATTAAAGATGTAGAGGTACTTGTGGGCATTAAGGCACACACCTTGCGCATTTGGGAACAGCGCTATGGAATGCTCGTTCCTGAAAGAACGGAAACCAAAATCCGCCTATATACGGACGAAGAACTGGTGTATCTATTAAACATACGCATCCTTATGGATCACGGAATGAAAATTTCGCATATCGCTGCGCTAACCCCAACCGAAATTCGAACCAGGGTTCATGAAATTAAATTAGCTACTCCGCTTGGGGCAACGCAAGAAAAGTTGATATTAGCCTTGGTAGAGATGGATGAATGCCTGTTTCATACGACCCTTGGCGAAATTATCGAGAACAGTTCCTTGGAGCATGCCTTTCATGAGTGCCTCATTCCTTTTTTCGATCGCATTGGAGTCATGTGGCTAACGAATTCAATCAATCCGGCACAGGAACACTTCATCTCCAATTTAATTCGACAGAAAATTGTTGCCGCCATCGACCGCTTGCCAGTGCCTGAAAAAAATGCTCCCGTGGTAATGCTTTACCTCCCCGAACATGAATGGCATGAAATCGGCATCTTGTTTTATCAATACCTCTTGCGTTCCAAAAGCTATTTCACTATTTATTTGGGTCAAAGCCTCCCTTATGAATCGTTGTTAATTGCCCTAGATAAAGTAAATCCAGATATTTTGTTAACTTCTTGGTTAACTTCGGTCGAGGAACATTATGTTAAAAGTTACTTTAAACAACTGCGAACGGCAAGACCTCATTTAACGATTCTTGCAGGTGGAGCACAAATTGGGATTCATCAAGACGTTGTGAGTCCATTTGCCACGTTGGTGCAATCTTCGGAAGTGTTGTTGGAACTCCTTAAACAACCACGTTCACAATTTTCCCGGGAACTACAATAATTTTCTTAGGCGTTTTTCCTTCCAACCATTTGGACGAATCCGGGTGATTTAACACCACCTCTTGAACGGAATTCGGATTCATTTCCAAAGGGAGCGTAAGTTTGAAACGCATTTTTCCATTAAATGAAACCGGGTAATCGAAGGAAGATTCCACCAGAAAATCCGGGTTAAACTCCGGGTAACTCATGAAATATAGTGATCCAGGGGGGTGGCCCAATTTCTCCCAAATTTCCTCGGTGATGTGCGGCGCGTAAGGAGCTAAGAGACGCGTGAGGTCTTCTAAGATCCCCCGATTATTGCATTTGGAATCGCTTAATTCGTTTACACAAATCATAAAATGAGAGACACAGGTATTAAACGCAAATCGGTCGAGGTCTTCCCGAATTCTTCGAATAGCCTTATGTAGAATTTTGAGGTCTTCTTTGCTAGGGCTATCTTCACTGACCGAAAAGGTGGTTGCTACGTGAAATAACTTCCAATACTTTTTCAAAAAACCATGCACGCCTGTAATTCCTTTGGTATCCCAGGGCTTACTTTGTTCTATCGGTCCTAAAAACATCTCATACAACCGCAAGGTGTCGGCACCGAATCGTTCGACCAATTCGTCCGGTGTTTGCACGTTGTACTTGGATTTCGACATTTTTTCAACTTCGAACCCACATAAATACTCCCCGTTGTCCTCTAAAATGAATGTTGCGTCTTCGAATTCGGGGCGCCATCGTTTAAACGCCTCAATATCCAATCGATCTTGGTCGACCATTGAAATATCAACATGAATCGCTGTGGTTTGAAAAGCTTCTTTTTTTGATCGGCTCACCAAAGTTTGTTCTCCGTCAATGCGATAAACAAAGCTACTTCTTCCGAGGATCATTCCCTGATTGATCATTTTTTTGAACGGTTCTTCGAAAGGAACCACCCCCAGGTCGAATAAAAACTTACACCAAAAGCGAGCATATAATAAATGCCCTGTAGCATGTTCGGCTCCCCCTAAATAGAGATCTACGTTTTGCCAATAGTCAATGGACTCCTTGGAAGCCAAGGCCTCTTGATTATGCGGATCTAAATAGCGCAAATAATACCAAGAGCTTCCTGCCCAACCGGGCATGGTTGAATGCTCATATTCGAACTGACCTTCATACGTCCAGTTCTCGGCACGGCCTAATGGTGGGTTCCCTTCCGCTGTTGGAAGGTAGGAAGCCACTTCGGGAAGGGTATGCGGGAGTTGGTCCTCGGGTAAAGCGAAAGGAATGCTCTTCTTAAAATAAATGGGAATAGGTTCTCCCCAGTAGCGCTGACGCCCGAACACGGCATCGCGCAGGCGATAATTAACTTTTTTCAGCCCTTTCCCTTGGAGTTCGATAGCCTCCAGCACGGAATGTATGGCCTCTTTCACGGTTAAACCATCCAGAAAGGATGAATTCATTAATTTACCCTCTTTGCTGGTCCATGCTTGTTGTTCAAAGTCATGATCCACGTTCGGGAGTATCACTTGTGGAATGGGGAGACGGAAACTGTGGGCAAATTTAAAATCCCGTTCGTCATGAGCAGGAACCGCCATCACCGCACCTGTTCCATAGCCTACTAGAACATAATCTCCAATCCATACGGGAATTTTTTCCTCGGTAAAGGGGTGAATGGCAAAGGAACCGGTAAAGACTCCTGAAACGGTATTGACATCGGACAAGCGGTCCCGTTCGCTGCGGTTTTTTGCTTTCGAAACATAGGCCTCAACCTCTTGCACTTGTTCGGGAGTGGTTAGTTCAACTACCAATTCATGTTCAGGGGCCAAGGTAATAAAAGCCACCCCAAAAAGCGTTTCAGGACGGGTGGTGAAAACTTCAAGGAATTGGCTTCGGTTTTCGAGCTGAAACCGTACTATTGCCCCTTCGCTTT
>RFQF01000082.1 GCA_009925805.1 Flavobacteriia bacterium
GGCAAAATTATCGGCGGAGGACTTCCGGTGGGGGCCTACGGTGCTTCCCAGGCAATTATGGCGCATGTATCGCCGGACGGCCCAGTATATCAAGCAGGAACGCTTTCCGGAAATCCAGTAGCTATGGCTGCGGGGATTGCTCAGTTGGAACTCTGTTTGGCCCCAGATTTTTACCGTGAGATGGAAGCAAAAACGCACGAATTCGTTAACCGAGTTAACGCGTTTTCTCGAGTTAAAGGATATCCCTTTGAATTGATCTCTTTGGCTTCTGTTTTTTGGCTTTCGTTTAATGGAAAAAAGACCATTCATCGAGCCGACCATATAAATCCGGACATGAGCGCCTTCAACAAGCTTCACGCGTTTCTGTTAAATAACGGCATTTACTTAGGTCCAAGCGGCTACGAGGTTGGGTTTATATCTTCTGCCCATACGTCAGAGGATCTAGCCTGGGCCGCGAATGTTTTTTGTCAAGGACTAGACGATATTTATGCCTAGCACTCCGACCCGAAATCTCGTACTTGGTGGCACGGGATTAATTGGAAGCCACCTGCTGTACACTTTAGCACAAAAAGGTCCTGTTACAGCAACGGCTCAATCCTCAAAAAAGCACAAGAACGTTCAAGCGCTTTTTACTTTTTACAACCCCGAACAAGGGAATTTATGGTATCGAAACATTCAGTGGATTGATTTGGACCTTTTGGATTTTGATGGGATTTCCGAGGCGATTGGTCAAGCTACCCATGTGTATCATTGCGCGGCATTGGTTTCTTTTCACCGAATTGATTTTTACCGTTGCATCGAATTTAACCGGAAGGGAACGGAAAACGTGGTTAATGCTTGTTTATCCTATCCTCAGGTTCAATTATGTTATGTAAGCTCTACCGCCGCCCTGGGAAGAAATCCGGGGGGGCTTATTGATGAGCGCTGTTCGTGGAAGGCCACGGACAAAAATAGCGGCTATTCCGTGGCAAAATTCGGGGCAGAAAAGGAAGTGTGGCGGGGGATTGAAGAAGGGCTTTCCGCAGTGATAATTAACCCGTGTACGGTGATCGGACCAGGAATTTGGGAAAGTGGATCTATGGAGTTATTTTACGCTGCCCGAAAAGGAATGCTCTTCTACCCTAACGGCGGAAATGCTACGGTCGATGTGCGGGATGTGGTCGCTTGCATGATGTATTTAATGGAACAGGGCATTCGCGCTCAAAAATTTCTATGCACCGGTACAAACCAAGATTTTCGTACGCTATTTACCAAAATTTGCCAACGGTTAGGGAAACCCGTACCGCGGTTTTATGCCCCCTATTGGCTTGCCTTGTCGTTGTCCTATCTGGTAGAAACCTGGTCGCTATTGCGGGGTAAACGTCGGGGGATGACGATTGAGTCCACACGCGCTGCATATGCGGTTCGAACCTATAATTCCCGTAAACTTAAAACCTTGGTTCCTTTCGAATTTTGTAGTTTAGAGGATTCTATAGATCACGCCATTCAAGGGAGAATTTTACCATGAAAGAACGGACGGGTATATTTATTCTGATAGTGCTTTATGCGGTGGGTACTGTTGCCTTGATGTTGAAAGACTTAAGGCCGGTGGTTTTACCTTTGAGTTCCTATACTCTTCTGGTTTCGTTCATTATCCTTATGGGTTCGTTTCGTTGGAAAGGGTCTGTTGTTGGGGTTTCCGTTTTGGTTTTTGCCCTTGGATTTGCAGCGGAATGGATCGGGGTGCATCGTGGTTGGTTGTTTGGGAATTACGAATACGGTTCGAATTTAGGCCCAAAAATTTCCGGAGTTCCCATCATCATTGGTATAAACTGGGCGATGCTGGCTTTAGTTTCAGGAACTGCAGCAGCCTCTTGGGTAAAAAACCGTTGGTTGCAGGTGCTGGTTGCGGCACTTTTGATGACCGGTCTGGACTATTTTATGGAACCGGTTGCTATCGAAAATGGCTATTGGTTTTGGAAGGATGGGAAAATTCCATGGTACAATTACGTTTGTTGGTTTTTGGTGTCTGTCCTTGCACAGAGTATTCATGGGGTAATGACCAAACCAAAGGCGAACAATACAAGCTGGGTATTGTTTATCTTGTTAATTTTATTTTTTGTAATTCAATTTATTCTTTAACATGTTTTGGTGGGGCCCTCTATTGCTGATTGCAACATTCTTTGGAATGGAGTTCATGGCGTGGTTTACGCACAAATACGTCATGCATGGTTTCATGTGGTATTTCCACCGCGATCACCATCAAGTTGAAGCGGGATTTTTTGAAAAAAACGACGTGTTCTTTTTAATCTATGCCATTCCTTCTTGGTTGGGAATCATGTTGGGGATGATGTACCATTTTTATCCAACGGTTTGGATGGGTTTTGGCATTGCGGCCTACGGTATTGCCTATTTTTTAATTCACGATGTGTATATTCACCGCAGGTATAAATTCTTACGGGACGTGGATCACCCCTATTTTTTTGCCATTCGTAAAGCGCACAAAGTGCACCACAAAAACCAAGAGAAAGAAGAGGGCGCATGTTTTGGCATGTTGCTCGTTCCGCCTCACTTTTACCGTGAAGCGAAGAAAGCTTGGATGGCTCAAAAAGCCAAAGCATGAGTTATTACGGGTACATTCTACTCTTTTCTTTCTTAGGGCCCCTTGGCCTCAGTTTCGATAAAAAAGTGGCTTTTTACACCAAAATTCCTCGGCTCATTCTACCGTTAATTGTGGTTTCAGGTGGCTTTCTTTTGTGGGACCAATGGTTCACAGAACGCGGTGTTTGGGGATTCAATGAGGCTTACATTCTAGGGATTCATGTTGGGTTGCTTCCCTTGGAGGAGGTGCTCTTTTTTTTGGTGGTCCCGTACAACTGTATTTTTATTTATGAAGTCGTAGGCGCCTACTTCAAGCCCCGAAACAACTCCCTTTTAAACACGGTTTTCATCCTTTCTTTTATCGCTTTTGGATTGATACTGTTGTTCAAAAATCCTACGGGGTGGTACCCGCTTACCGCCGTTGTTTTGGCGTTAATTACTGCTACTGCTTTGATCCTTTATCCACCTTTTTGGTTAAGTCAATTCGTGATTGCGTTCTTCATTTGCCTTATTCCGTTCTTGGTGGTCAACGGCTTGCTGACGGGAGCGGCGACTTCCACCCCAGTGGTTTGGTATAACGAGCAGGCGTTTTCCGGATGGAGAATCCTGACCATCCCCGTGGAGGATTTATATTACAATTTTGATCTGTTTTTAGGGTTTATTTTGTTTTACCTACTTCCGAAAAACCGCTTACTTCTTAGAAAGCAATAAAGTGGTTGAGTACCCTTCAACCAAAGGAAGGGTAGTAACTTGTCCGCCCCAACTTTCCGCTTCGCCTTTTCCCACAATATATCGCGGGTGGTTGGTGTCGGTGATTTCGGGGTCGTAATCTCCGCCTTTAACAATCATATGAGGTTGAATGGCCAATATCGGCACGATGGGCGTTGATTCATGAAATAAGAGCACATGGTCCACAAAGCCTAAGGATGCAAGAACTAACAATCGCGCTATTTCGGGATTTACGGGGCGGTTACTTCCTTTACCTAAGGAACGAACCGAATCGTCATCGTTAAGTGCTACAAAAAGTTTGTTTCCTAGGCCGGCCGCTTTGGCTAGATAGGTTACATGCCCAAGATGCAGTAGGTCAAAACACCCATTGGTAAACACGATTTTCTGCTTGTTTAGTCGGTACATTTCGGCTAGTCGTGCTGCCTGATGGCTATCCACAAGTTTGGATTGAATAAAGTCAAATCGACTCACGGCATCAAAAGATTGGTAGATTCGTTCGGAAAGACTAAGGCCGGCTTGAAGGATTTGGCTAATTCAACATCCATCGTCGCGTAGCTTATGATAATGACAATATCGCCAACCGCTACTTTTCGAGCAGCAGGACCGTTCAAGCAAACTGTGCCAGAATCTTTTTCCCCTCGAATTACATACGTTTCGAGGCGTTCTCCGTTGTTGATGTTCACCACTTGTACTTTTTCTCCTTCCAACAAGTTGGCAGCGGTCATTAATCGCTCATCCAGCGTAATGCTCCCCATGTAATTGAGTTCTGCCTGAGTAACCGTTACGCGATGAATCTTCGATTTTAGCACTTGAATCTGCATACCCTTTGAGGTTTTGTGTGGGACAAAAGTAAACGAAATCAACGGGCAATCAAAAGCATGTTATCAATTAACCTTACGGATCCACAATACGCCGCAACGCAGGCTACCGCTTCAGTTTGAAGTGTTGAAAGGGGTTTTAAGGACTGCTTATCCACGATTTCCAGGTAATCGAGTTTCAGGGAAGAATTCCGGATTTGATCCCGAGCGCGCTCAAGTAATTCGGTTGTTTCTAGGATTCCGTAGTTTTTTTCGATAAAGGTTAAGGTGTTGACCAAAACAAGGGCTTCCGTTTTTTCGGCTTCGTTCAACCTCAAATTTCTGCTGCTTAACGCTAAACCCTGTTCGGATCGAATCGTTGGAACCTCTATCAATTCCACGGAAAGTGCAAAATCCGCAATCATTTTTCGAATGATTGCCACTTGTTGAAAATCTTTCATACCGAAATACGCCTTGGTTGGATCAACATGTTGAAATAAAGCATAAACTACATCCACCACTCCTTGAAAATGCCCGGGACGGGAAGCTCCTTCTAGGCAAGTATCGAGCCCGTTAAAATGAAAACCAGGGGCCTTAAATTCTTGGGTAAAAAGCTCATCCACTTTTGGAAAATACACGATATCCACACCTTCAGCGCTCAAAAGCTCAAGGTCTTGATTTGGGTTTCTGGGGTATTTGTCGAAGTCTTCTGGATTGTTGAATTGTCGCTCATTCACAAAAATGCTTACAACTACCAGATCATTGGCGCGTTTGGCATGGCGAACAAGTTCAAGGTGCCCTTGATGCAAAGCTCCCATGGTTGGGACAAATCCAATATTTCTTCGCGATGCATGAACCTCATGTAATCGCTCATGCAGTTCAAAAATTTCCGCTACTTTTTGAGTCATTCCTCCGAGTTGGAAGTCAAATCTATGGGTTTTTAGGAACTTTCGTTGAGTTTCCGTACCTTTGCTTCCCTATTTAATTGAAATCCATGGAAAAAAAACGTGTATTAATCATTTCTCAAGAGATTTCTCCATTTCTAACCAAATCTACCATAGCCAACAACAGTCTTAAATTAGCCCAAGCTACGCAGGAAGAAGGGAAAGAAATTCGTGTATTTACTCCTCGATATGGGCTCATTAATGAACGAAGACATCAATTACATGAAGTAATTCGCTTATCGGGCCTAAACATCTCCATTGACGATCAAGATCACCCGCTAATAATCAAAGTTGCCTCCGTTTCAGCAGCTAAAATGCAGGTGTATTTTATTGATAACGACGATTTTTTCAAACGCAAAGAAGGTCTTATTAACCCAGAAGGAGATGCCTTTTCAGACAACGATGAGCGTTCCATTTTCTTTGTACGAGGGGTGCTTGAAACCCTCAAGAAACTCGGATGGCAGCCAGATGTAATCCATTGCCACGGTTGGTTTACTGGCCTGATTTCCCTCTACATTAAACACTTCTATAAAAAAGATCCGCATTTTAAAGAAACGAAAGTGATTAACCACCTTTACAATGAGGCATTTACAGGATCGCTGGATGCCCGATTAGGGGAAAAATTGGCGTTTGATGGCTTTCCTAAATCGGTGACTGAGGCCCTTAAAACACCCGATTTTATCGCTTTTACTCGTTTAGTGCTCGAGCATTGCGACGGAGTAACCCTTGCTGAACCGTTAAGTGAAGATTTGCAAGCGTTGTACGATGAATTAACGATTCCAAAATTAGGTCTGCACGAGGAGGAACATCATGCTAAAGCGCTGGGTGCGTTTTTCGATGGGATTATTGATTCTTCCCTAGCGCTAAAATAATTCCAATTAAATGCGGATTTTCATTGTTGTTTTGCTGGGGCTTGCTCTTTTAGCCTGCCGTAAAAAAGACAACACGCTTGGAAAAGAACTTCTGAATTCCAACCAATACTTAGACGGAATAACCACAGATACCTTCTATTTGGTTACCTCATCCATTCTTGAGGATTCCATGGTTACCGACAACGTATCCAATGTGGTGCTTGGGCAGTATATTGACCCCATGTTTGGCGATTTTAACGCTTCCTTTTACACTCAAATTCGTATCGCTGCAACCAATCCAGACTTTGGAAACATTAACGAAATTATCGTTGATTCCATGGTACTAGGGCTAAAGTATGTCGGTTATTATGGAGATTTTACTCCGCAAACTTTTGAAGTGTTCGAGCTTACAGATCCCATGTATAACGACTCAACTTATTATTCTTTCGATCACATCAATCACGCTGCAACAAACCTTATGGATCCCAGCAAAAGCACAATCACTCCTGACCCTGTGAATTTCACCGTTATCGGCGGAGATAGCGTACAAGCTCAGTTACGGCTATATTTGGACACAACGCTTGCCAAACAATTCATCACTGAAGCTACCAGCGGAAATGGGTCATTCGCTTCTATCGAAGCATTTCAAAATTACTTCAAAGGCTTTTACGTTCGGGCGAATAACGCCGGTCTCTCTGCTGGACAGGGTGGCGTGTTTTATTTTAACTTGAATGACCCCGCAACGAAACTCACGATCTATTACCGACAATCAGGAACAGCTAAAACGTACGATTTTTTAATGAATTCTATCTGTGCAGACTTTTCGCATGTGGACGTTAATCGAAACGGAAGCCCCGTTAATAATGCCATCAACAATAGTTCTCAAGGAATGCAGGAATTCTACGCACAAGCCTTTGGGGTGCGAGCCAAGGTAATTATTCCGGGATTAAATCAATTTACCAAAAACCAACTGATTCATCGCGCGGAAATTCACTTGCCGGTTCAGTATTCTTCAGGTAACAAATTTAAACCGGGCGCTTCCGTTACCTTTGCCACCAAGAAAAGCATAAACGCGTTAACTTACCTAAATACAGGCGTGCTTGGCGCTTATTCTGAGACCAACAAGGAGTTTTCCGCAGATGTTAAACAATACGTACAAGCCGTGATTAATCAAGACATTGAAAACACGGGGCTCTATGTGTCTCCACTGTTTTTTATTAATTCTGCAGAACGGATTATCTTTAACGGACAAAACACCTTGAATAAAAAACGTCCGAAGATTATCATTACCTATACTCATTTTTAATCATGTGCGGAATTGTAGCTTATATCGGGCCCAAAGAAGCCTATCCGATTATTGTTAAAGGGTTAAAACGGCTTGAATACCGCGGCTATGACTCGGCGGGAATCGCTTTATCCTCGAATGGAAAACTGAACATCTATAAGAAACAAGGCAAGGTGGCAAATTTGGTTGAATTTGCGGAAGAAAAAGACTGTTCGGGATCATCCGGAATTGGACATACCCGGTGGGCCACTCACGGAGAGCCTAACGACACCAACGCCCACCCGCATTATTCAACGGATGGAACATTAGCCATTATTCACAATGGCATCATTGAAAATTACGATTCAATAAAAAAGGAGCTGCTCAATAAGGGGTATTCCTTTCGAAGCGAAACGGACACGGAAGTTTTGGTCCACTTGTTAGATGATATCGCAAAAAAAGAGGGGGTTTGGTATGGGGAAGCGCTGCGTTTGGCCTTAAATCACGTGGTTGGTGCCTATGCTATTGTAGCTATTTCAAGTGAATATCCGGACCGCTTAGTTGCCGCAAGGAAAAGCAGTCCTTTGGTCGTAGGGATTGGAGAAAACGGAGCGTATTTTTGTGCTTCCGATGCCTCACCTATCGTGGAATATACTAAAAATGTGGTCTACCTTGAGGACGAGGAAATCGCCGTGATGGATCGCGCCGATGGATTAAAACTCTACAATATCGGAGATCAACCAAAAACGCCCTACATTCAAAAATTAGAGTTGGAGCTCGAAGCCTTAGAAAAAGGGGGCTATGAACACTTCATGTTAAAAGAAATCCACGAACAGCCTCGTTCCATTCATGATTGTTTTCGAGGAAGATTAAATGCTGAACAAGGTTGGATTTCCTTGGGCGGAATTCGCGATTATGAACAAAAAATGATTCAGGCAAATCGCTTAATTATTGTGGCCTGCGGAACGTCTTGGCATGCGGGTTTGGTGGGTGAATATCTACTAGAAGATTTGGCCCGCATCAATGTGGAAGTAGAATATGCCAGTGAGTTTCGCTATAGAAACCCTATCATTCATGAAAATGATGTGGTCATTGCCATTTCTCAATCCGGGGAAACCGCGGATACCTTAGCGGCCCTCGAATTAGCGAAAAGTAAAGGCGCCACTATTTTAGGAATTTGCAATGTGGTAGGTTCTTCCATTGCTCGCATTACGGATGCAGGCTCTTATACACACGCAGGTCCGGAAATAGGGGTAGCATCAACCAAGGCATTTACCGCACAGGTAACCATCCTTACGTTGATGGCGTTGCAACTTGCGCATAAAAAAGGCAGCATTAGCCAATCAAAATATCATGCATTGTTGTCCGAATTGGAAGCTATTCCCGCGAAGGTTAAGGAAATTCTGGCGAAAAACAATCACGTTGAGGAAATTGCTAAGGCCTATAAAGACGCCAGCAATGCCTTATATTTAGGAAGGGGCTCCTCTTTTCCCGTGGCATTGGAAGGTGCCCTTAAATTGAAGGAAATTTCCTACATCCATGCGGAGGGGTATCCCGCTGCGGAAATGAAGCATGGTCCTATTGCCTTGATCGATGAGAACATGCCCGTTTTTGTGATTGCTACCCATGGAAATTCTTACGAAAAAGTCGTTTCCAACATCCAAGAAGTGAAAGCAAGAAAAGGAAAGATCATTGCAATTGTTACTGAAGGAGACACCCAAGTGCGAGCAATGGCCGACCACATCATCGAAATACCCGCTTCGGATGAGGTCTTGGTTCCCTTATTGGCCACTGTCCCGCTGCAACTGCTTTCTTATTTTATCGCCGTAATGCGGGGTTGCAACGTAGACCAACCCCGAA
>RFQF01000083.1 GCA_009925805.1 Flavobacteriia bacterium
TCCCCCAGGAATTGCGCCTCCTGCATGTTCTTTATAATCAGTGAAGGCGCTTTGGCTTGGCTGTGGGAAAAGGTGGCGCGTGTTTCTTCGTGGCTATGCCTTCAATTTCAAGGGTGGTGCCGAAGGCGGGGATGATGACAATGTCGTCGCTGGTGAGGGAAGCTATAGGGATTAATTCCTCCCCGGAGGTGCTTTGTAAAAACTGTATTCCGTGGGCTTGTAAATCCTCGTTCACGGCAGGATTGTGGATCATTTCGCTCAGCAAGAAGATGCGTTTTCCCGGATTCTCCTTCAGCGAAAGATAGCTTTTCTCGATGGCGTTTTCCACGCCGTAGCAAAACCCAAAATGCCGAGGAAGCACAAACGTTACCTTGCTAAACGGTAAAAAAGTCGGAGAAAAATCTTGTTTCCTGGGGTCGTCTACTTTTCGTTTGGCCTTGACCTTTGCGATTATGGGGGACCGATAAAATTCAGGAATATCGAATTGTTTCATGCTACGGTAACAAGGCTTAAACCAGTTTTGTTGAACAAAAATAAAAAGAAAAGGCTACCGAATTCGATAGCCTTTATTCCTTACAGGTTTATTTGCTGGTCTTTGGGATGTTTTACTCTATATCCGAATTCCCATTTCTTGTTGTCGCCGGGCTTCAATTTATATTCCCATTCTAGGACACCGGTTCCAGGTAACTCACGAGAGCCTCCTTTTTCTGTGGCATCAATTTGAATATCTGCGTTGGTGGTCATGGGTAATTGGTCTTGAATTACTACTTGAATTGAGGATGACTTATTATTTTGAATTTCAAAACTATACGTAAATGTTCTTTCGCGTTTATCTTGAATGATTTTGTCCTTCGACTTTTGCTGTAACAAGGTGCGCTTCACCACAATGTTGGGGTCTTTACCTAAGGAAAGATTAAGCGTATCGTCCATGCTGGTGGGATCAATGTAGGTTTCTCCGATGTAGGAACCGTCGAAAAAGATATTGGCCGTTGCCGGGACCAGTTGCAGTTCGTCCAGTTTAGTCATTTGTGCGACGAGATAGACGCCTGGATCCACTTTAGGAACTGAATAATACTTAAAGGTAGTATTGAGTTCGGTGTTTTTTATAAGCACCAAATTCTTCTCATTATTGGATTTAATCGAATAGGGGAGATCAATTTTAAATTCTGCCGAAATAAGTTGATGAACCACGGTGGTAAATTGTTCGGCGCCCATGGCTGGCACATCCTCCAAATTTTTCTTTTCATACAGAAATCCTTGATTGAAGGCTGCTTGAGGAATACTCCGGGCACCCTTTATATCCATTTCATTCAAAGATTCTTTGTCTTTATAGTACATGGCATAGTAATCAATATACCAAGGATTGAGCTCTGGTTTGGTTTTGTTCACGAAGGGATTGTTGGTGGAGATGTTCAGTTTAACGTTTTCCCAATCCATCCCCGATTTTTGGTACACTTGTGCTTTGTAGGTCAATGAAATTTTACCGGTTTGCGAGTCGCTGCGAATGTCGTAGAGCGGGGTCCAACCTGCCGAGGCTACCAAGTAGCTGAAGGTGATTTTTCCTGTAGCTGCTTCAGTTGCGGAAAGTGTCACCACAACTTGGGGAATCGGCTCGTATTTTTTAGTATTGTAGTTTTGGTTTTGGTAATTCTGTAAATCTCTTAAACGCGTCTGTAACCGCTGTTGAATTTTGTTTTTAAGGTCTAATTTCTTATCTAAAACAAGTAATTTTCGGTTTATTTCGTTCATCTTTAACGTATAATACTCCACCGTTTCTTTGAGTAACTGGATGGAATCATTCACCTTACCTGCTCCTCGAACGGCGCCGTTGGCGTTGATGATTTTCAAAGCGGTTTGATAAATCCCGATTTCGTCCCTTAACTCGCGGATATCATAGCCGATCAATTCAATGGAATCGGATATGGATGCTATTTCTTTGAGCACTTTTGCAGGAACCGCTTGATCTGTGTTGGCTTCCGGTTGCGGGTAAAACAAGGTGTATTTGGTATCAATGATCACTACATTTCCGGTTGCTTTTAGTTGCAAAGACTTTTCGTCAAGGTTAGCGCTGATACCCTCGAGATGGATTTCCGTGATACCGCTTTTAATGGAGTAGGAGGCCGTATGCTTCATTTGAGCTCCTTGCGAATATACGGTCACTTCATTGAGGCTGGATTTAATTAGGTCTTTGTCGTTACAATAAACACTCCCTACTAATAGGAATGTGCTTACAAGGGAAATTATTCTATTCATGGTGTTAATTTTCGGGCCTTTACATGCGAACCGCCAATGCGTTCAATTTTCGGTGAATTATTGTTGAATGGCTTCGATTTCTTGAATCATTTTTCGCCCTAATTCCTTTGCTGATTCGGCACTGTCGCTTTCCGAATAGATGCGAATGATGGGCTCCGTATTGCTTTTTCGCAAGTGCACCCATTCTTTACCCCAATATATTTTTACCCCATCGGTCACGTCTATTTCTTCCGCTTTATATTTATCCGCAATGTGCGAAAGGATGGCGTCAACGTCTGTGGAAGGTTGCAATTCAATTTTGTTTTTGGAAATGACATAGGCAGGATATGTCTGGCGAAGTTCAGATACACGCACTTGTTTTTCGGCCAGCAAACTAAGAAAAAGAGCAATTCCCACGAGCGCATCCCTTCCATAATGGGAAGCCGGATAAATGATTCCTCCGTTACCTTCGCCTCCAATAACTGCACCCAAGGCTTTCATTTTTTCAACCACGTTGACTTCACCTACAGCAGCTGCTTCATAGATTTGTTGGTACTTCTCCTCGGTAATTTCACGAAGCGCTCGGGTAGAGGAGAGGTTGGAAACGGCAGGACCAGGTGTTTTCGACAGGACATAATCCGCCACGGCCACGAGGGTGTATTCTTCCCCAAACATGGAACCGTCCTCGCACACCAACGCAAGCCGATCCACATCGGGATCCACGGTAATTCCAAGGTCGGCCTGTTCCGAGACCATCCGTGCTGCCAAATCCAACAAATGCTCAGGTAAAGGTTCTGGATTGTGTGGAAATTCGCCGGTAGGCTCGCAGTACAATTCGGTAACTTGTTTTACACCTAAGGCGCGGAGCAGTGCAGGCACGAAGATGCCTCCTGTAGAATTTACAGCATCTACCACGATGTTGAAATCCGCCTGTTCGATAGCGGCTTGGTTCACCAAAGGGAGTGCGAGTATGGCGTCTATGTGTTTTTGTAAATACGAATCATCCTGCGTCAATTGACCTAAATCATCCACTTCTGCAAAGTGAAAATCGGATAACGCTGCCAATCGAAGCACCTCAGATCCATCGTTCGCAGCAATAAATTCCCCCCGATAATTCAGGAGTTTCAAAGCGTTCCATTGTTTTGGATTGTGGGAGGCGGTGAGGATGATGCCTCCGTCGGCTTGTTCCATTGTAACGGCAATTTCGACCGTTGGAGTAGTAGACAATCCAAGATCTATCACATCAATGCCTAATCCAATCAGCGTATTTGCAACGAGCTGCGAGACCATGGTACCTGAGATTCTTGCATCACGACCTAATACAATCTTCGGTCGATTTTTTTTTCGGGTGTTCTTTATCCACGTCCCGTATGCTGAGGCAAAAAGGACGATATCGGTGGGAGTAAGGTTTTCTCCGGGTTTGCCGCCAATGGTACCACGAAACCCTGAAATGGACTTAATTAAGGTCATACGGATTGTTGAAGTTTAATCATTTTGAGTAAGGCCACTGCGCATTCAACGCCTTTATTTCCGTGTTTTCCTCCGGATCGATCGAGGGATTGCTGTTTATTCAGGTCGGTTAGAACACAAAAACTCACCGGTTTATTGAATTTCAACATTACTTGCATGATTCCTTGAGTAAGCCCTTGACAAACGAAGTCAAAATGTTTCGTTTCGCCTTGAATCACATTACCAATGACCACAATACCGTCCAAATCCAGGGTGCTTTGAAACAGCAGTTGAGAGGCAAGTGGCAATTCAAAGGAACCAGGAACCGTGCGGTGTGTGATGCGCGAAATTTTGGCGGCCTCGAAAATGGACTTTGCTCCTTCAGCGAGCGCTTGGGTAATCTCCGAATTCCATTCGGATACAACTAACCCCACATGGAAATCCTGGCAATTCTCTAGAACTTGTTCCTCAAAATTGGAGAGGTTATGCTCTTCCGAAGCCATTCTTAGTTGCTTTTTACGGAAGCCACGCGAGCGATGTATTTCTCGATGGTTTTTTGATTGCCATAATCTGGATAATCGTCTTGAATTCTGGTGAAATATTCGGTTGCATCCTCGTAATTTTTGGCCAATTCCGCATGGAGTCCTGCTTTGAATAAGTACATGGGTGAGGTAAAATCGTTTTCATTAGCGTTTGCTGCTTCTTCATATTTTTTGGCAGCATCCCCGTATTTTTTCAATTCGGATAAACAATCTCCTTGAAGCCCAATGCTCATGGTAGAAAGGTATGTGTCATTAACTGAAACACCTTCCAATTGATCCAAAGACTTTGCAAACTCACCCTTTTTCATGTATTGTGTGGCAAGTAGGAATTGCCCGATTTCACCTCCGATGTGACCGTCGTATTTTTTTACAAAGGGTACAAGAACTTTAATTGCTTGATCGGTCGAATCTTTCTCAATGTAATTCAGCGCTATCCACCATCCATCGTTGGCTTTGGTATCGGCTGGAGCCCAAATTAACTGACGATATCCGAGATACACTACGATTGCTGCAATTACCCCTCCACCAATATATACGCCCAACTTAAAACGCTTATTTGTTTTCCATTGTTGTTTTAGGTTCTCGGAAGATAGATTCAATTCCATTTCAAATAATTAGGATGCAAAAGTAATAAATTTTCTTGCAAGGTTGCAAAGATGTTATCATGCCGCTTGGTCGACGTAATCTTGCATCAAGTTTAACCAATAAAAAAAACGATGAAAAAAAGAACAATTTATCAGATGGTCATTGACCGAAGCGGATCCATGCAAGGCATGGAAAATCAAGTCATTAGCGGATTCAACGAACAATTGCAATCGATGCAAAACATCCAAGACCGCTATCCGGAGCAAGAAATTCTCATGTCCCTGAGATTTTTCAACGAACAAGTTGGCGTTAATATCTTAGAGCACAACCCGGTAAAAGCATGCAATCTCATGGGTCGTCATGAATACCTCACAAGCGGAGGAACCGCCTTGTTGGATGCCGTCGGTAAATCCATTTATGATATTAAAATGAAATTCGGTGAAGCCATTGCACATGAAGACACTACGGTGGTCATGATTATCATAACCGACGGATATGAAAATTCTTCAAGGATATACACTTATGAAGAAATTTCAAGGATGATTGGAGAATTGGAGGCAACCGAAAACTGGACCTTTACCTTCATGGGGGCAGATTTGGACGCCATTGCAGCCTCAAGCCGCATGGGAATAGGACGAAACCATACCTTTTCTTTTGATAAGGCCGATTATCGTAACGTGAGCAAAGATATCCTTTCCGAAGCGGCTATGGATTATGCGGAAAAACGTCAGCGCAATGTAAAAGTGACCGAATTTTTAAATAAGTTTGGGGATAAAGATCAACGAAAAAATAAATGATAGTCCACTTAATTCGGGCGTCGGATTTCTCTGCGCTTACCTATCAATCCGTTCTTCACTTATTGAATCAGTTTCCAGGGCCTATTACGTATAGGCCTTCGGAGACCGAAGTGGAAATTAACGATGCGGTAGAAAGAGAGGTTTCGAATGAAGCAGATTTCAAGACAGCAGAAGAAAAAGAACCTCTCGTCAACAATTCTGCGATTGATTCAACCCCTTGGTATAATTTTTCCCAAAGGGAGCCTGTAATATTCCCAAGAAGAACGCGCACTGCAAGTTGGGATAGTTTGATTGAAATTTGTAAAGCCTATCGAAAAAACAAACACCTTCCCAATGCTGATTTAGTGATATTACTGACCGATACGGCCAACGATGCGAATTGGTTTGTTGGAGGAGATGAGGCCATGAAAAACGCATTTATTCATACCGCCGATTGGCATTACTACTTTGAAGGGTTGAACGAGCGTTTCCCTATCTCTTATGAAATCGCTGCCTCGGTCTTGCGCATGGCGGCTTGTGAAACGTTCAGCGAATTCCGCCGTCTGTGGCATAAAGAACCTCGGGGCTGTATTTCGGATTTATGCATGAACAAGTCGCAGATTGTGATGAAAATGAAAACTGCAGATATTTGCAGCGACTGCATGAACCACTTTTCCAAGCAAGATTTAGACATTCGTTTGGTATCTCAGGTAGTGGAAACGTTTGAGGGAATACGAAAGAATTTTTTAACTACAGAACGTTCCGCTTTTTTACGACGTCCCAGCCGTTTGTTAGTAAAAGGATACATGCACCAGCTCTTATTGATGGATTATGGAAATATATCGTTGCCTTTAAATCCAAAACAACGTGCCTTGTATTGTTTCTTTTTAAACCATCCTGAGGGTGTAAAATTGGTCGATTTAGTTGACCACGAAGCAGAAATTAAAGAATTATATCATCGTTTTAGCAACCAAGGCGATCGAGAAAGAATTGATGACTCGTTGCATTTATTGCTCGACCCCCTCGACGGAAATCTTCATGAAACATTGTCGCGAATTCGCAGAATTGTTGTAAAAGCGGTAGGATCACGTATGGCTGGAACCTACCAAATTAGCGGCAATAGGGGAGAGCCCTTCAAAATTTCCTTGCCCCACGAATTTATTGTGTTTGAAAATGTGAACTTATACTAAAAATCTTTTATCTTTGAGTCAAATTCGATGTTATGAAAAAAATCATTTTATCCTTGGCTCTTTTGATTAGCTCGTCGGTGGTTTTCGGACAAAACGCACTAAACCTTGAGTCGGTGGATGCCATAAAAAATTGGGTAAGTACACGTCATTTTAACTCAGAGGAAGCTTCAGGTTATACCATTTCAATTGAAACGGTTAACAATGCTCCTGTATTATTTTTTTCTGTTGCGGACGGACACAAGAAACAATTTACTAACCTCTCGTATACTTTACTGCTGCTGTTTTCTTTCCTTTGTGGCAAACTCCTTTACAGTCAATATAATTTACAACTCAACCAAGTCATGTTGGTTAGTAGTACCACGCAAACGGTGCCTGTTGGAAAAGTGTGGAAGATTGAATCTTACATGCAAGCAGGGATTACCATTACCGATATGTCAGAAGCAACGGCTACCTGTAATTATCCAGGAAGGCATCATGCAATGCTCGTAAATAATCAACTATACTATTTGATCAACGGTTCGCCAGGACATGGCAGCAGCGGAACCTATATGGCAGTAGGCAATTCTCTTCCCATGTGGATTCCCTCAGGCACCACACTTCGAACCTCATGCGCTTCCGATGTACTGAGTGTATTAGAGTTTAATCTTATACCCTAATGCATGTTTTCCAAAAGGAAATTCGCTCGTTGGCTTTTTCAAAAATACAGCCTGCAACGGGATACTGATACCCGCATTTCCGCACAAGAACTAGAAGAACTTAGGATTTTATATATAAAATCGATTGCGGTATCCGCGTTCATTGGAGTGCTTTTTGTCCTGCTTTATTACATTCCTATTTATTTATTCCCTGCATTTTTTAAGGAGCATATTTTAGCCATTAAGTTTTGGGGATTAGATCTTGAAATTCGCTGGATTCGTGAATTGGATAACTTCTTACTAACGTATATCGAATTATATGTCTTGAGTATTTTGAGCATTTACATGATCCAACGATTGGCCTCAGTATTGGACTTTCCTTCCAAAGAATCGAAATATTATACATTGCATCTCGAAAATATTGAGCAATTAAGCTTAGAAGTTGCGCAAAAACGTGAAAAAGAACTTGGTCTGAACCCATTTCTCGGGTTATCGAAATTTCAACTTTTCTTATTTCTGCTCATTGCACGTTTCAAGGCGATGTTTAGCAATATGCTGATTAAATTCTTGTTGCAACGCTTTGCTAGTCGCTTTTTACTAAAGACAGTCATTGATTTAGTAGGGGCACCCGTTTATGCCTTTTGGAACGCTTATGCCACCGCTAAACTTTTCAAAAAATCGAAATATTACATTTTTTCGGTGGAACTTTCCGATTTTCTGACGGAGAAACTTGAAAAAAAAGATGGTATCAGCGAGGATCTTCGAAAAGAAATGCAATCTATTTTAGTTTCTGTGGTTATGTTAAAACGAGAATATTCCGAGATCAACCATTACTTCTCCACCAAAATGCTTGAAACATTGAACATTCAACTGGAGCCACATGTTCATAAACCTCTTAAAGCAAAAGAACTCAATAAGGTGTACAGCGATGAAACACTCCGATGGATTTATTTGTTATTCGCCACAGGGGTGATCCTCGATGGAGTCGTAAGTCGACGGGAAAGAAAACTCATTCAGGAATTTACCCACAATTTTCCGCGAGATACGAACCCACTTTCCCAAATAGATGCATTTCTGAATTCCTATAAGCGGGGTAAAGCCATTGAATTCATTACCGAAAAAAACTGGATTTAAGAAATGTTACGAATACCTTTATTGCTTTTCATTTTTTTGACCAATTCGTTGATTGCTCAACAAAAAGTTTCGCAAGAACGCTTCAAGGAACTCATGAATGATTCAACACATGTCCTTTTAGACGTTCGAACTCCGGAAGAATTTGCTGAAGGATTCATTGCCGGAAATGCAACCACGTTGAACGTAAATTATTTCTCCAACGATTTTATCGCAAAGGTGGAATTGAAGGCATCCAAGGACCAAGTTCTGTTGGTGTATTGTGCGGCGGGAGGAAGAAGTTCCACGGCTTGTAAAGAATTGAAGAAAGCCGGCTTTAAGCGAATCTTTGAACTGGAAGGGGGCTATAATGCTTGGGTGGCTCCTTAGCAGCCCATGGTTCTATTTAACATAATATCAAT
>RFQF01000084.1 GCA_009925805.1 Flavobacteriia bacterium
CCTTGGTGCACTTGAAATTGCCCCAAATGGCTTCCTTGGGTGTCCAAACAGTCAAACACATCTTCCGACCATTCTGTTCTGAGATACAAGAAGTCGCGCACCGGATTCGGGAAAATTACCAAGGGATTACTCACCGCATCCTCAAGGCCCACGAGCGGCAAGAAAGGTTCGTTTCCTACCACGGTTTGAACTTCATCGTTGGGTCCTATTTTCATGAGAAAAACCGAATTCCCTCCGTTCATCGGGTAGGTAATCCAACCTACTGCCAAAGCGCCGCCATCGGAGGTAGGAATGAATTGCTCCACTTTTTCATCCCCGCCGTGATTGATATAAATCGGACCATTGTCCCAATCAAAATTCGTATTAAACCTGCCTAAGGTGACATCCATCCCAAAAGAAGCATCGTTCAAGTTCTCGTTCCGATACCCCACATACAATTTCGTATGCGCTCCGTTGAGGGTTATTTCGTCCAAAATCACATCGCCAGGATTCACAAACACCGATTCAAAAAACAAAGTACCGTTCAATTCATACCTTCCCGAATAATTATCGTGCTCATTCAACAGTGGATCGTATTTCCAACCGATTAAGTTATAGCGGTTTAGGTTCAAGGTCATATCGGTAATTCCAAACGACCCATGATCACCAATGGAGGTGAACCATAGTGGGTTTCCGTTGGTATGATATGCTGCCAAAAACCCTTTATTTAGGCTTGAGTCCGTATTGTAATAGGTGCCTGCCACCACCAAGGTAGAATCGTTCAACATCAGGGCGCTGTTCACTGAATTTTTTTCTTGCGTCCCTAGAAAACGGGTCCATAAGGTATCACCGTTTGGCTTAAGGCGTGCAACAAATCCGCGGGCGAGGTTTGATGAAGGTGCTTGAGAATAACCTACACAAATCATTCCTGTATCCGCAGTAAGTACAGCATCCTCGACGAAATCCCAGGCGCCTAAGTCCACCCTTTTTTCCCATAGCATATTGCCGTTTAAAGCTGTTTTTACCACGTAAAGGTCATAAGCACTTTGGTTATTCACCAACGAAGTGCCTGCAAGCAGAAACCCTTGATTTGGCACATGCATAATCCTTCGTCCTTCGTCGAACTCTGCTCCTCCGTAATGTTGACTCCATGCATAAGCCCCGTCTTTGTTGACCTTTAAAATAAAAGCTTCAGCATTCAGTCCCCAGCTGCCGCTTTTGCCGGTAAGGGCGTAACTGCTATCCGGCAATTGAACCACGCCTTGACCGAAATCGTATTCTTGTCCGGAATATTGGCGGTAAAAACTTACTTGCGTATGAGCCACTGCAAAAAGCCCGCATAAGCACAAAAGCATTAAATATCGCATCGGAATCGGATTGAAAGGGATTGACCAAAAGCACGGTTCGAAAAGAACCCAAGTAGGTTGTCGCTGGCAAGGGCTACATAACAGCGCGCCCGGCTGTAGCATAAGGCGGTATTCATTTTAAAGCCCGAAAAACCCCCGTAGGAAGCACACAGACCCAAGTGCAGCCCTCGGGTGATTTTTCCGGTTAAGCCGGCATAGACATAAGGAATATACCCCTTAATGAAGGTAAGGCGAAACCCGTAGGTAGGTTGAATGATTTTTTGCGACTGCAAGCCTACAACATTACCCAAGTGCACCGTAAGCGGTAAGAGAATCCATTTTTTATGGGTGGTTCGGGTGGTCAAACTGTCTTGAAAAGAATAGCCTTGAGCTAAGATTCCTTGGCGTTGAAGTATTCCATCTATACTAAATCCTCCGAAGGCGAAGGAGGTGTCGATACGTTGAGCAGTGAACATATTGGTGTAGGCAAATCCCAGGTTGTTGACGCTAAACTGCATGGTATGAATCCGACCGCTTTCCTCGCTTGCTGCATTGAACCGGTAATCGAAATCAACGCTCATGCCGATTCCTTTGAAATAGCCGGGTGAGGTGGTGCGTCCGATTTCTCCCGAACAAATACCGTACAGGCTGTCGCCAGCTTGGGTGTAATAAAATTTCATCCAGTCGCGGTCGCCCAAAGAGGCTTGCGCGTAGGAATTCAATCCCACCAGATTCAAACTCAAGGATGATTGGGAGCGTTTGTCTAACACACTAAATCCCAGGGTTTGAAAATTCATATACCGCATTTCAGTGCCCGAGAAATCCGCATAATGTCCTAAAAACGGTGTGTTTCCAAAAAAAGCGAAACGAAAAAGGTCGGACGTGTAGGCCATGGCACCGACATAATTTTGGCCATAGCGTATACCGAGCATGAATTGATTCATGCGTTCATTCTTGAATTTAGGACTGAAATAATAGCGCAGATTGGCCATACCATCAAATCCTACAACATTAAAGGACTTATGATTTTCCATTGAAGCTTCTTTGGTCGTGCTGTCGATAATGCCCCCAAAAATCAGGGGCTTCATAACCCCATTTTCCATGGCGGAGCCCCCAAAATCGACCAATCCTTGGGTTAGGATCAGGGTTTTCGCACTCACCGTGGTGTCAAAATCGTAGGCACGTAGCAATTGCGCATGAACTCCGAATGCACAAAAGACCACCAGCACCCCTATTCCAAATTGCCGCATCAGTAAACGATTTTGGTTTTTATTTGAGCTTTAAGCTTCACGTGCATAAAGGCACCCACAGGGATAGACACAACTTGGTTTGCAGCACCAGAAGGCGTGGGTGTGTCCAAAATGGCTTCCACACGCAGGTATTTCACTTCGTTGAGTTGCGCTAACAGTTTTTCCGAAAGCACAAAGCGGACGGTTGAATGCTTAACCATCATGCCCGTTGCGTTGGGGGTACCCGCGAGCGCGCTCAGCACCAATGCATCACCCAAGGATTCATCGATGACTTGCTTTTGGGCATTCAAGTAACTCAATTTAAGTTGACTTTGAAAAGGGAATCCATTGGAGGCATCCAATTGCATAACACCGCTTACCGCATGGGTTTTATCCTTGTTTTGTTGGATAGAAACTTGAAAGGTATCCACCAAGGTAAGTTGATCCGCTTGAAGTTGCAACGGCATTTGGGCATGCAACACCACCTTGATGCGACTCGTGGAATATATTTCATCCCATCCACCATTCACGTTGCCGTTGGGATTGATTTCCAAAGCGTATCCCGCTTGGAAGGTTGTTCCCAAGTTCTCGATGACTTGTTCAATGTTGCTATTTCCAGAATTCACCTGCACCTGCTGGGTAGAAGGCAGCAAGGAATTCCACGAACCCGTAGCCGGAGCGAGAAACAAATCTTGGCCCATCACAGGCGCGTTAAGGGCCACGGTATTTCCAGCAGCATTGGTGTTCAGCATCTGGGTCAATTTCCCACGAACGGGCACTTTGACACCGTTGGAAAAGCTCAATCCCAGCTGTACGGAATTAATGTCAATCAATCCCGAGGCTACCTTTTGCATGATGGGCAGATCGAGGCTGAGGGTATCGCTGAACGTCATATTTCCGAAATAACCGCGGGCATAATCCAACGCGATATCCTTCAAACTTGCCTCTACCTTAAACTCTTGGGCTGGTGTAACGCTCACGGTAGGCCCGTTAGCAGCTGAAACGGCCGTAACGCTCGCCTGAAGCATATTAAAATCAACTCCGTTAGGACCTCTTAAATCCATTTCATAGCCAGCAAGGTTAAAATTGGCTGTTTGAGGTGTGGGATTGGCATCGCTCCCCGCCCCTACCGTTAAGGATTGTTGAAAAGTAACCCCGTTGAGGGAAACACCGGGCAAGCTCACATTAAAAGTAACATCGGTGGGAAGGGGATTGTAGACTTTTAGTTTAATGCTTCCACTATACACCCGCACTTTTTTCAATTGAATTCCGGGTAAAACTATCGTGTGCGTTTCATTTTGATTAAACACATTGAAACCTGGAGGTACGTTGATGGCAAAATTGGAGTGAAACGTTTGTACCACCAGCGTATCGGGAATGGAAATCAAATCCGCTAAACCGATATCCAACAACGTTTTCGTAAAATCAAGATCAAGATTTCCCGAACCGTTGGGTACAAATATACTATCGTTGGTCAATCGGCTGAGGTCGAGGGTATCGTTCACCAAGGGCGCCCCGAGGTCCGTTTCCCATGAGGTGGCCTGCTTTTTACAACTGGCAAAAAGCAACAGACTCAGCAAGCAAATGGAAATACATTTCATCATACGCGTTCGATTATGGTAGCATATCCCTGACCAACCCCGATGCACATGGCCACCAACGCGTATTGTTTTCCTGTGGCGTTCAATTGACGGGCTGCCGTTAACAAAATACGCGCTCCGGTCATGCCGAGCGGATGGCCCAGAGCAATGGCGCCTCCGTTGGGATTGATTCTCGGATCCTTATCAGCCAAGCCGAGTTGTCGGGTGCAGGCCAATACTTGCGCTGCGAAGGCTTCGTTTAATTCAATCACATCCATTTGATCGAGGGAGAGCCCAGCGCGCTGCAGCGCCTTCTTGGATGCTTCCACGGGACCTATGCCCATAATGCGCGGTTCTACGCCGCTGATGGCGGCACTTACGATGCGAACAAGCGGTTTTTTGCCCACGAATTTTGCCCCTTCTTCGGAACCTATTAAGAGACTGATTGCGCCATCGTTCAGCCCAGAGGCATTTCCCGCGGTAACAGTGCCATTCGGTTTAAAGGCAGGCTTCAACCCCGCTAATTTTTCAGATGTTGTAGAAGCCTTCGGAAATTCATCGCGAACAACGCGGATGGGATCCCCTTTTTTAACCGGAATAACGACCTCCATCATTTCTCCCTCGAAGAAACCAGCTTCTTGCGCTGCAGCCGTTTTTTGCTGCGACCACAGGGCAAAGGCGTCTTGGTCTTCTCTAGAAATCCCGAACATTTCTGCTAAGTTTTCGGCCGTCATCCCCATGCTATCTACGCCGTAAAGCGCTTCCATTTGGGGATTGATGAACCGCCAACCAAAGGAAGAATCGAACATTTGTTGGTCGCGACCATAGGCTGCTCCCGCTTTGGACAACACCCATGGCGCACGTGTCATGTGTTCCACGCCGCCTGCCAAATACACATCTCCTGCACCGTCCTTGATTGCACGGGAGGCGTTTACCACGGCAGCCATCCCTGAAGCGCAAAGGCGGTTCACCGTTTCTCCCCCAAGGGAAGTGGGAAGTCCTGCCAACAACGTTGCCATGCGTGCTACATTACGGTTGTCTTCCCCGGCCTGGTTGGCACATCCCATGAGCGCATCTTCAATTTGAGCCGGGTCCAAGGATGCATTTCGCGCCATGAGGGCTTTCATGGTGGAAGCAAGCAAA
Source organism: Flavobacteriia bacterium (assembly GCA_009925805.1). GTDB lineage: Bacteria > Bacteroidota > Bacteroidia > Flavobacteriales_D > Crocinitomicaceae > UBA952. The sequence continues at coordinate 5,278 of RFQF01000084.1, forward strand.
TCATCGGCGCGTACGGGAGACAAACTTCCGCCAAAGGAACCTATGGGTGTACGAATGCCGTCGATAATAAAAGTATCTTTCAATGTCGTATTTTAATGTAAAAATAGGCAATTGTTGGAAGAAATAAGTGCCCCGGAATTGAATTATTATTGCCATTTTTGCAACCTATGGCAAGGCTCAATCCATCGCAACATGCCCATTTAACGCAATTGGGAATTGCTTTTTATGCGGATGACGAACGCTTACGCGCCTATGGACACGACGAAACGGAAGATTTGGTCTTTCCTCCGGAATTGGTGCTTATCCCCACTTCGGTAGAGGAAATTTCCCGTGTGCTCACTTATTGTCAAGCCGAGGGAATTGCCGTAACACCCGCAGGCGCACGCACCGGATTGAGCGGTGGTTGCCTACCGATTCATGGTGGCGTATTGGTTTCCATGGAGAAATTCAACCGCATCTTGCACATCGATACCGACAACCTTCAAGTAACTACGGAGCCAGGTGTTATTACAGAAGTACTGCAACAGGCAGTGAAAGAACACGGACTCTTTTACCCTCCCGACCCCGCCAGCAAAGGATCCTGTTTTATTGGTGGGAATGTATCGGAGAATTCGGGCGGACCGAAAGCTGTGAAATATGGCGTGACCAAAGATTACGTGCTCAATTTAGAAGTCGTTCTTCCAACAGGTGAAATAATTTGGACCGGGGCTAATGTATTGAAAAACGCCACAGGATATAACCTCACGCAGCTGATGGTAGGTTCTGAGGGCACGCTCGGAATCATCACGAAGATTGTCTTAAAATTGCTTCCTCATCCCACGCATGATGTCCTTTTTTTAGTGCCCTTTTATAACGCAAAAGTAGCCTGCGCGGCCGTACCTGCGATTTTCAAAGCGGGTATTATTCCCAGCGGCATGGAATTCATGGAACGCGATGCCTTGTTATGGGCAAAAGCCTTTACTGGCGATGAAACGGTCCCTGTGGCCGATACGCACCAAGCGCATTTGTTGATTGAATTGGACGGGTTTGATGCGGATCAATTGATGCGGGAGTCCGAACAACTCTTTGCTGTATTAGAGACTTTTGAAACCGACGAAATTTTGTTTGCAGAAACAGCGGCGCAAAAGGGAGCGTTGTGGAATTTGCGCAGAAAGGTGGGTGAAGCAGTAAAAACCCAATCGGTGTATAAGGAAGAAGACACGGTGGTTCCACGATTTCAATTGCCTAATTTGCTGGAGGCGGTAAAATCCATCGGGAAAAGGTATGGATTCACTTCGGTATGTTATGGGCATGCCGGGGATGGGAACTTGCATGTGAACATCATTCGTGGGGAACTCACGGACGCACAATGGGAACAGGAATTACCAAAAGCCATTACGGAAATTTTTAAAGAAGTCGTGCGCTTAGGAGGAACCCTTTCCGGGGAGCATGGAATCGGTTATGTGCAAAGGCCTTACATGCATTTAGCCTTTCCTGAAGTGACCTTAAACCTGATGCGTGCTATTAAAACCGTGTTTGATCCGAAGGGAATTTTGAACCCAGGAAAAATCTTTTGAATATATCTTATTGTTAGGATTGATTTTTTTTTATATTTATCCAAATTTAACCTAAACTTAATTTCGTGCGTATAATTTTATCTACTTCATTTTTCTTTGTGACCTTGGTTGCCTTGTCACAATGTGCAATTACCGTAAGCAATACGGCCGATTCCGGTCCGGGGTCCTTTAGGCAAGCTATCATAGCGGCCAACGCATGTGCTGGGAACCCCACCATTACATTTACCATACCTTCTAACAATACGATTACGCTGCTATCAGATTTACCTTCCCTTACCCATGCCAACACCTATATTAATGGGACATCGGCCCCAGGATACCAATATCCTTCCTCCATGGTAACGTTGGTTTGGCCAGGTTTAGACGATTGTATTCAGGTAGATGCCGGAAACAACACCATTATACGCGGGCTCACCTTTACCGATAATTTTTCGGGAAATGGCGACGGTGCTTTTCGTGTACAAGGAGGAAACAACCTATTGGTGCAGTATTGTAAATCCTACAAATCGCGTAAAAACTTCATGCGTGTGCAAGGAGGTACAAATGTCAAGGTAGACCAATGTAGGGTTCAGGATTTCTGGCACAACGGTGGAAACTCCGAAAAAGGATTTGAAGTGAACAGCGGAAGCCTTATACAGATTTCCAATTGTACGATATCTTCTATCTCCAAAAAGGTGTTGGAATTGAACAATTCAGCGAATGGTGGTACCAATTCCAAAGTTTCTTTTTACAACAATACCTTAACTAATGTAGGGTACGGCGATAGCTCGGTTTGTAACAACCTGCCTTGTGGCATGAACAAAGGGGAACATGTAATTTCAAGTTACACAGCGCACACCACTGTATTTTCAATACGAAATAATACCCTCAATGGCACATTTTCGAAGTTTGTGGAATTAATCAACACTAAAAGTTTGAATGGTGCTGGACCAAGGGATAGCATCTATAACAATTCCATTTATAATTGCCGTGGACAGCATACCTTGTATATTGAAATGAACGACAACAATCCTTCAGCACCTGCAGGTCAATCTTACGGGGGAATCGTCATCCTGAACAATAATTTCATAGGTGATGGACCGAATACGTACAACACGGACCAAGTGATCGAAATTGGAGGTTGGGCGAATAATTACACCAGTGCTTTAATATCTGGGAATTCGATAAGAAACTATCATGGCAGAGGGATAATGTTTCGATTTACAGATAACACCACCATATCCAACAACCGAATTTACAATTGCAGTAAAGATCAAGCCATCGAACTCAATGATAATTGTGATAACGTGACGATCCAGGGAAACATCCTGGGAACCGATTCCCTAAATACCCTTGGTTTAAATCTTTTTACAGGGCACACCATTCAATTGAATGAATGCAACAACTGCAATATTGGAGGAAATCGACAACTTGGACAAGGAAACATCATCATCGCTTCCAATAACCAAAAGGCCATTGAAGTGAGTGGGTCATGCTTTGGAACAACCACCATTCAAGGAAATGATATTAATTTGAATTCCCTTGGAAACCTGGCATTATCGTCATCGAATGAGTCGGCGATTCAAATCAATGGTACTACCGCCGTAATTGGTGGTGATAGCGCTACTTTCAGAAACAGAATCAGTGGTGGTGCTGGAGGTAAAGGGATCGAAGTTTCCACCTCGGGAGCTACCATACAGGGAAATTTAATTGGTTGCCAAGCCGGTGGAAATACCATTGTGGGTCACGGGTTACAGGTTGGTATTCAACTCAATTCAGGAAATAATACCCTAGGAAGCACGACCATAGCGAATTTGCTGAACAAAATTGGATATTGCCAAAAAGGAATTGTCAACAATGATCAAGACAACAACCTTTGGAGCAGAAATTTATTTTATGGTAATACAGGAAATCCTGTGATTGAAAACCAAGGTGGTAGCCCCAATAATTCCATTTCGCCACCTACAATTACCAACGTGTTCGCCCCATTCACTATCAATGGTACGGCCTTGCCAAATGCTCGGGTAGAGTTATATTTTTGGAATAG